>NZ_JALDUA010000002.1:300000-470433 GCF_023109155.1 Streptococcus oralis
TTGCCTTTCCTACAGTAAGTTTGGACTCGAGAACCGTATCTGCCAAAGGATATCATTTCCCACTTGCTGAGGGAATCAACATAGCCATTCAGGCAAGCGAAGGAACATCCAGTCAATACCTTAAACCCGATACCAGCACCTATTTTTCCAAATCTGCTTATGAAAAGGAAATGAGGTCTACAGCTGACAAATACCTCACCCAACCAACCATTCAAATCACTGATGAAAACTATATGGAAGTCATGGAAGTTCTCTATGACTACCCTCAAGAGTTTGAAGGAAAGAAAATCGAGTTTACAGGCTTTGTTTATAACGATCCTAGCCACCCAGATAGCCAGTTCCTCTTTCGCTTTGGAATCATCCACTGTATCGCAGACTCTGGAGTATATGGACTCCTGACCAAGGGGAACTCACGCCAGTATCCTGACAATACCTGGATTACCGCCAGAGGAACCCTGACCCTCCAATACCATAAAGAACTCAAACAAAAACTCCCAACACTGGAAGTTGAGAGTTTCACAAAAGTAGACAAACCAGAAAATCCATATGTCTATCGCGTGTTTTAATAAAAAGTAGCCTGACAAGGCTACTTTTTATTATTTAGCAATTTTCTAACCTCTTGAGCACCAATCTGATCGCCTGCCTTTTCAAAAAGAGCGATAGCTTGTAAAAAATTTTTATGTGATTCTTCAGGATTTTGTATCGAACCAATCTCTCCTAAACCTCTATAAGCACAAGCTTGGGCAATCAAATCATCTGTTTGCAAAGCTTGTTTTAAGGACTGTTCCATATACATGAATGCTTCTGCTACTTTCCCTAGCTTTAATCGTAAATAACCTTGCTCATAATTGTTAACAGAAGATTTGAGGGTATCCTCTGTAAAAGCTTCTTCAATGACTTTTTGCTCTCTTTCGATATAGAAAAGGGCTGTTTGAAATTCATTCATTTCACGATAAACCATGGCTAACTGATGATAGCCTATATGTTCATTTTCTGGGTCACTTTTAGTTCGTGCTAAGTCAATGTAACGCTGATAGATACTTAAGCACTCGTTGTATTTTTGCTCTTCAAGATAAATATACCCCATCAAATTTAACAAACTAAAATCCGTGCAAGTTTCCAATGAAAAATCAGCTTCAACTAATTTTTTAGCCTCTTCAATCTTGCCCTCAAACAATAAATCCCATGCTTGATTCATACATATCCTCCTGCTTCTTATGTTGTATAGAAAAAAATTGACAAATCGCTATCAGACTCGTATTTTTTCCAAGCTAAACTGAAGCCATAATAATCTTCAAATTCAGGGTGCCAGTCATAATAAAGTGGGACACGACTATACTTTCTTGCTACAACTTCGTCTTCAAATTCTGGAGACTCCCCTGCAGTAATACCAAATTGAAGACCATTTAGTTCCCAAGTATTTCCCCAAACGTTTTCATCAGAGAGAACATCGATCCATCTAGAAGCATCAATATCAAAATCTGCACATAATTCCAGTTCATAGAATTTTCTACAGTTAATCTCTGAAGGTTTTATATAAAGGGCGCTATCAACTTGGTATTTTTTATCTTTGACTTGAATCTGTGTGATTTTCATTGGAATCGGAACTCCATTTAATTCTAACCAGAAATAGCCTAAAGGAGTTTTGATACTATAATATGTTTGCTGAGAGTTGGGGTTAGCGTTTTTAGAGCAAACATCTAGAATTCTTCCTAGCTTTTTTAAATTTCTAAAAACGTTTTTCGAAGTGATTGGGTCGAAATGTGAATACCTACGAATGACACGTTTTAACTTTTCAACAGGAAAAGTGATATCCTTTGGTAGAGCATGATACTTCTGTACAACTAAAGCAGTTTTTTCAGTATTTTCCTTCCCTACTGGGACAATAACAGCGTGTCCTATATGGATATTTGGGTCATCACAGATATAAGTATAACCATTCCCTCCCTCCTGAAACTCAACCACAACAAGATTTAACTCTTGATCTGGATCAAAGAGAGGCTCTACCTTTTCTACTTCTTGGCGCTCATAAAAAGTAAAGTGATCTCCATCCCCGTCTTCGCCAAAAACCATAAAACTGCCACACTCAGGGCACTTCCACATATAAAATGAGGCCTCTGAAATGTCTTCATAAGAAATTGAATCATTACCATCTTTTTTATTCATGATTTCTACTAAGAACTCATCCGAATAAACTGAATAAGCATTTGGATCAGGCGCTCTATGGTTGTTCATTGCTTGCCCGCATTTACATGTCCATTTACCCATAAAAAACCTCAGTCGTGGCCTAATTCTTCAAGGAAAAATTGATTTAGAGCTTTCCACTCTTTCTTTTCCTCTCTAACACTTTGAACGTATGCATCCAACTCTTGGATGTTAGCTAAAATATAATCTTGAATTGGCATTATCGGATCAATTTCCATACCTTCAGGCTCATTTATCTTAATGTCTAGCAATCTTGAAACATGCTCCTGCATTTGAGACGGAAGTAATTCTTTGACCAAATCATCAAACAAAATCGGTGGAACAGAATGGTATTTTTCAATCCAACGACAGGCCAAAATAGGACGCAGCGCATAGAAATACTTTTTAGGTTTGACCTTGTCTCCTGAAAGATACTTATTCATTTGAGTTCTAGCAGTATTCAAGTAATGATACAGCATTTTTTTCTCAGAAAAATACTGGTTGGCAAGAGGACGCATGCGCTCGATAAAATCCGTTTGTTGATAGACAATTGGTGACTGTAACCATTCAAACAGTGTAGGATTTGACTTATAAAGGAGTTTTAAAGTCTTGTCTAAATCCCAACCACTCACATCCCAAGTATCGTCAATTGGTAGCTCGATAACATCACGCTGTTCATTTAAACGGAGATAAAAATCTTGCTTGTGTTTGTAGATAAACCGTACATCAAAGTCACTATCGGGAGACTCAAAACCCCAAGCACGACTACCAGACTCAATAGCCCATAAGACTCTGACACCATAATCACGCTCAATTTCTGCTAATTTTTCCGGTACCAGAACATTCATTTCTTCTTGCGTTTGCATAATAAAGCCTCGTCTATAATTTGGACATAAATAGTTACTAAAATAGGTAACTAAGAGGACTGAAAGTACATTATATCAAACTTTCAAAACTACTAGAAAAAAACTAATCCTTCTAGTAGTTTTTCAGACGTTTTCTATACCTGATCCCCTTGAATGACAGACTCTCCATCCTTCCAGTTTCGAGCAATCTCTTCGTCTTTCTGGAGTTGGTCTACCAGTTCCTCTACGGAGTCAAATTTGACCATATCGCGAACACGGTCCAGCCAGTAGACCATGACTGTCTCACCGTAAATATCGTCTGAAAAGTCGAAAATATTGACTTCAAAGCGTGGTTCTTCTCCATCAAAGGTAACATTTTTACCAACGCTCGCCATGCCACGATATCTCTGACGTTGCACCTCGACATCGACTACATAGACACCATCTGCTGGCATATAGGTTCGATCTCTTAGGACCAGATTGGCTGTTGGATAACCGATAGTACGCCCACGAGCATTTCCATGAACGACCATCCCACGAGATGGGAGAGGTGTGCCGAGTAGATGATTGACTTCCTTGACATCTCCATCAAGAATAGCTTGGCGAATCCGTGTCGAACTGATCTTACCCTTCTCATCCTCAACCGGAGGAACAATGATAATCTCTCCATCAAAATAATCCTTCAGGTCATCCGCAGTTTTCTTATCTGAACCAAAGGTATAGTCAAATCCTGCTACGATAATTGCTGGTTTTAAAGCTCTAACATAAGTATCAAAGAATTCTTGACCCGTTAAACTAGCAAATTTGCTACTGAAGTCTAGCAAGAAAAGAGCCTCTACTCCGTGCCACTTCATCTTGTGCTCCCGCTCCTCATGATTGACGATGTGAAACATGAGCTCAGGTTGGTAAGGTTGTAAGGCAAGTTTTGGCGACTCTGTAAAGGTCATCACAACAACTGGCAGATAGTCCTTCATCGAAGCCTTACTGGCCACTTCAAAAAGTTTCTGATGCCCCTTGTGGATGCCATCAAAATAACCTAGTACAAGGACTGTTTTTCCTGGTACTGCAATATCTTTTTCGTTCTTAATAGGTACTGTTGTAATCATGAAACTATTATATCATAGAGCCAGTCTTTTCGCTAAGAGGAAATCCCAAATGTCGTTTTTTGCGCCTGAACTGACCTTGATAGACAATTCAAGGTATTTGTTTTTTAAAATAGCACCTCCTAAGAGATGCTATCGTTTGGTAACTAGTTTACTGTTTCTTCCAAGTCTTTTAACTTAACCGAAACAATCTTAGAAACACCTGATTCTTGCATGGTAACTCCATAGATAGAATCCGCTGCCGCCATGGTCCCTTTACGGTGGGTCACGACGATAAACTGACTATCCTTGTCAAAGCGATTGAGGTAATCCCCAAAACGTTTTACATTGGCTTCGTCTAGCGCCGCCTCTACCTCATCCAAGATAACAAAAGGAATCGTCTTGACTCGAATGATAGAGAACAACAAGGCAAGAGCCGATAAGGCTTTTTCACCACCACTCATGAGGTTGAGTGATTGGATTTTCTTACCTGGTGGTTGAACAGAAATCTCCACACCAGCTGTTAAAAGATCGCCCTCAGTCAATATCAAGTCTGCCTGACCTCCGCCAAACATCTGTCTAAAGGTCACTTTAAAGGACTCACGAATAGCCTCAAAGGTTGATTTGAAGCGTTCCTTAACCTCATCATTCATCTCTGTAATGGTCTCAAGGAGCAGGTTTTTAGCAGACAAAATATCATCTCGTTGGCTATTTAGGAAATCCAAACGATTGTGAACTTCTTCGTACTGGTCAATAGCGTCTAAGTTGACAGGACCCAGCGAGCGAATAGCTTTCTCAAGATCTTTAACCTCTTGCTCTGCCAGATTGAGATCTTCCAACTCATGTGCTTTTTCTAGAGCCTCAGTGTAGCTGATCTGGTACTGGTCAGTTAATTGAGCTTGTAGATAGCGCAAGCGTTCGCTGACCTTTTCCTTTTTGGCTTCAGCACGTGTTTGTTTACGAATCCACTCCTCATTCTGCTGGCGCGCCTGATCCAAATGGCTGGCAATATCATCTAGCTGACCTTCAATATCATCCAACTCAAACTGCCTGCGAATCAGACCTTGTTGGAGGTTTGTTTTCTGAGTTTTGGCCTCTTCCACCTGCTGACTTAGCAAATCCGTATCCACTTTCTCAAGATTATCAACCTTTTCTTGGAGGAGACGCTGAATCTCCTCTTGTTCGATATCCAGATTATCCAGTTCCTTGCCTAAGCGTTCAATATCAGTCACTTCGTACCGCTTTTGTCCTTGCAGTTCTGACTTAAGCAAGCGCGCTTGAGAAATCTGTTCCTGCAAGTTTTGATAGCGTTCTTGAATAGCGTTTTTATTGGATTTAATCTCTTCAATCTCAGCTTCTAGATTTTGCTTTTCACTGGCGATAGTAGCAAGGCGCTCCTGGCATTTTTCCTTATCCGCTTGCCAATCTCCTTCAGTAAGGCGATTTAATTCCTCTTCTTGAAGTTTCCAAAGCGTTTCCAGTTCTTCGACCTGCTGACTAGTTTGCTGATAAGCGAGGGACAAGCCTTGCTCATGGATACGAGCTTGCTCACCCTGAGTTTTGATAGCTTCTAATCTTTCTGCCAATACCGCCATCTCATCTTGCAAGGTCTTCAAACTCGCTTCTTCTGACCGCAAGTCAGCTTCTTCTTTAGCAATTTCTTTTTGTAATTGCTCCAGCTCTGGCTTGATGAAAATACTGTTGTTTTGACGATTGGCACCACCCGCGTAGGAACCACCTGTACGCAATTCGGTACCATCAAGTGTCACCATACGAACCTGATAGCGAACTTGACGAGCTGCAGCACGCGCATGTTCTACAGTATCAAAAATTGCTGTCGTAGCTAGCAAGTTCTTGAAAATGGCTTCTAGTCTCTTATCAAACGACACCAACTCATCTGCCATGCCCAGAAATCCTGGACTTGCTGCGATAGCATCTTGATTCTGACTAGAAATCGTACGAGCCTTGATAGTCGTCAATGGAAGAAAGGTTGCTCGACCAGCTCTGTTGCGTTTTAGGAAATCAATCGCCTTGGTTGCCGCATTTTCATCTTCTACGATGATATGCTGACTGCTAGCTCCAAGCGCAATCTCTAGGGCAGTTTGATAATGCACATCAAAGGTCAAATGTTCACTGACTGCACCAACGATCCCACCAAGACGGGCTTTTTCTTGAAGAACACTCTTAACACCCGCATAAAAATTACTATGATTTCTTAGGATATTTTCCAAACTCTGGGCTCTAGCCTGCTTGTTTTTGAGACTGTCTAGACGGTCAAAAAGTTGGCTCTGCTGGGCTTGGTAAGAAACTTTCTGTTCCTCTTGTTCCTTGGCACTAGCTTGGTAGTCTGCCAATAATTTCTGAACTTTCTCCTTGGCAGTTTCAAGCTCAGCCTGCTGTTGACTGGCCTTCTCTTTAGCTGTAGCCAGCTGTTCTTTCAATTTCTCAAGTTGGTCTGCTTGTTTTTGAGATAGCTGACGGCTGTTCTCTAGTTCATTCTCGATGCGGGTCAGTTGGTTTGAGACATCCGCTTCTTCTTGTAAAAGGGCCACAAAACGTTCACGCAGGAGCTCAATCATCTGGTCAGGATCATCTGAAAAAGCCAACAACTCCGCTTCTAGGCGATTGAGTTCCTTATTATTTTCAGCTAGACTTTCCTCTAACTGTTCCAAATTTCCTTCTTTTTCAGCTTTTTCCTTACTTAGAGCCTTTCTCTTATCTTCTAGAGTCGCCAAACGGACTTGTGACTCTTGTTGATTGAGGGCTACTTGCTCAGATTCCAGTTTGGATAGGGCTAGTTTTCGCTCTAAGTCACTAATCAAACTAGTCAAATCCATTAAGCTTCCTTGGTCTTTAGCCATTTCAACTTGGAGATCTTGGCGTTTCTTTTTAAGAGTTTGATTTTCCTCTTCTAACTCTTCACGCTTTTGGTAATAGCTAGTCAAAAGTTCCTGAACCTGCGTTAGCTCTTCTTCTGTTAACTCTAGTTCAGTCTTGTTTTCCTTGATTTGGGCAACCAGTACATCCAAGTAAATCGCCTTACGTTGACCATCCAAGTCTAGAAACTTACGAGCGTTCTCGGCTTGTTTTGCAAGGGGATTGATTTGATTGTCCAACTCGTAGATAATGTCCTCTAAGCGGTCGAGATTGTCTTGAGTTTGTTGCAGTTTGCTCTCTGTTTCTTTTCGACGAGTCTTGTATTTTAAAACTCCAGCAGCTTCTTCAAAAATAGCTCGGCGTTCTTCGGGCTTGGAGTTAAAAATTTCCTCAACCTTCCCTTGGGAAATGATGGAGAAGGAATCTCGTCCCAAACCGGTATCCAAGAAGAGGTCATGAATATCACGCAAGCGAACTTTCTTGCCATCAATTCGATACTCGCTATCTCCACTACGGTAGATATGCCGTTCTACCTTAATAACTTGCCCTGCATCCTTGATAAAGCCATCTTCATTGTCCAAGGTCACGATAACAGAGGCATAATTGAGTGGTTTGCGGCTTTCAGTTCCAGCAAAGATAACGTCGGGCATCTTGCCTCCACGAAGACTCTTGACACTAGACTCTCCCAAGGCCCATCGCAAACTTTCTGTGATATTTGACTTCCCAGAACCATTGGGCCCAACGACAGCTGTCACACCTTGGTCAAAGACGACCTTGGTCTTGTCAGCAAAGGACTTGAATCCCTGAATCTCAATCTCCTTTAAATACATGAATCCAGCCCTTTCTCAACTGCATTTTTGGCGGCCTCTTGTTCTGCCAATTTTTTAGAACGGCCTTGACCTTTTCCGATACTCTTGCCCTCAACCAGAACTTCTACATCAAAAACCTTATCATGGGCAGGTCCCGTTTCAGAGGTCACCTGGTAACGAATATCGACATCTCCATTGACCTGGAGCAGTTCTTGCAGGTGTGTCTTGTAATCCTTAATCATTTCAAAGTCACCTGCTTCAACCTTGGGAATCATGACCTGATAGATGAACTCTTTTACTCTAGCAACATCCTTGTCCAAAAGCAATGCTCCCAAAAAGGCTTCAAAGGCATCTCCAAGAATGGTGTCACGATTGCGCCCACCAGACTTTTCTTCCCCTTTTCCTAGCTTGATAAACTGATCAAACTGGCAATCACGCGCAAAACCAGCCAAACTCTCCTCACGGACAATCATAGCACGGAGTTTAGACAAATCTCCCTCTGGTTTCTTAGGATATTTTTTATAAAGATATTCTGAAATCAATAATTGTAGAACAGCGTCTCCTAAAAATTCCAAGCGCTCATTGTGTGAAATTTTTAAGAGGCGGTGCTCATTGGCATAACTCGTATGAGTAAAGGCCGTTTCCAGTAAGTTTTTGTCTGCGAATTCGATTGCAAAACGCTTCTTTAGTACAGTTTGTAATTCTTTCATACCAACCTCTTTCTAACTGATAACAGTCCTTCTTATTATATCAAAAAAAGCCCCCTGAGTCACTTTAAAACGGAACTAGAGAGAATTTAGCATTTTTTAGAAAAAGTTCTTCAATTTTATGGGGCAGATTTGGGACAGTATAAAGAAAAAAGCCTTATTTAAGGCTTTCTTAGGCTATTTGCATCCACCCTGAGGGAATCGAACCCCCATCTCAAGAACCGGAATCTTACGTGATATCCATTACACTAAGGGTGGAAACTTGTCTTATTATAACAGAAATTTGCTCTAATAACAAGTTTTTTATGGGTGGAGTATGCGTCCATTAGTGGGATGCATCACCATTCCAGATAGAGTTTTTCACGATCACATAATCAACGTGCTTGAGGTCAGCAACCTTGCGTCCACCTGCGTAGGAAATAGCACTTTGCAAGTCCTGTTCCATCTCAGTAAGGGTGTCTTGCAAATGCCCTTTAGCAGGCAGTAAGATGCGCTTTCCTTCCACGTTTTTATAAGCTCCTTTTTGGTATTGAGAAGCTGAACCATAGTATTCTTTGAACTGTTCGCCGTCGACTTCAATCGTCTTTCCTGGGCTTTCAATATGACCTGCAAATAGGGAACCAATCATGACCATGCTAGCACCGAAACGGATAGACTTAGCAATATCACCATGAGTACGAATCCCACCATCAGCAATAATCGGTTTGCGAGCCGCCTTAGCACACCAGCGAAGTGCTGCCAACTGCCAACCACCTGTACCAAAACCAGTCTTGACCTTGGTGATACAAACCTTACCAGGACCAATTCCAACCTTGGTAGCATCCGCACCAGCATTTTCCAATTCACGTACAGCCTCTGGTGTTCCAACATTCCCAGCAATGACAAAAGTATCTGGCAATTCTTTCTTGATGTGTTGAATCATAGAAATCACGCTATCTGCATGACCATGAGCAATGTCAATCGTAATATACTCAGGAGCATCAGCCTTGAGTTGGCTAACAAAGTCATACTCGTAGTCCTTGACACCGACCGAAATGGAAGCAATGAGCCCTTGATCGTGCATGCGCTTGATAAAAGGAATGCGCCCCGCTTCATCAAAACGGTGCATAATGTAGAAGTATCCGCCTTTAGCCAGTTTCTCTGCAACATTCTCATCCAAAATCGTCTGCATATTTGCTGGTACAACAGGTAGTTTGAAAGTGTGATTTCCAAGTGTGACAGTGGTATCTGCTTCTGCACGGCTTTTAATGACACATTTGTTTGGGATCAACTGAATATCTTCGTAATCAAAAATTGGAAATTCATTTAACATATCGATGTCTCGTTTCTTTTGTAATGACCTACCTATGCTTACGCATCCCTACGTCTTTTCCGACGTTTCCTTGACTTATTATAAACCAAAGTACAGCTTTTGTCAAATAATTTCAATTATGAAACAATAATGTTCGGTTTTTATAATTTAAATATAAAAAGTGAGGAGATTAGTTTCTCCCCACTTCCTTATCAATATTTCTTTTAAAAATTGCTTCGGAGCTTTCCATCATTTCACAAAATTCATTATAAGATGAAGCATTCTGAGGAATTTGGATAGACAATTTCTTCAACAAAGCTCCATAACCTGCTAGCTTTCCTATCTCATTATCAACAACCTTGTCCTTGCTCGGAAAAACAAGACCAGCTTTCTCAGCTTTTAAAATATAAGAATAGGAAATCAGCTGGAATAAGTCCTCACGGTTGATTCCTTTTTCAGTATCTTCAAGTTTTTTATATTTAGCATCTAAAACTATTTTTAACTCTTTATGATAAAAATCTGGATATACTTTTCGTTTCCCAACAGAAAATACTGAAATTCCATCCGTCTTATCCTTATTTCTGGGATGTACAAAACCTTTTGGCAACAAGGTGTAAATATACTCTTCCCAGAGCCAGGAAACATCAAAGAGAATACCATGAATTTTTTGCTCTTGATATCCTAACCCATGCTTCTCTCTATTTAGGATCATCAGGCAAAGCTCCTGTAACTTTCTATACTCTCTGAAATAGGCGTGTCGGATGGGTTTCGTTTTATTCATTCTGATAATCTTAGCACGATCAGCGAGTTTATAAGCTGGGGTTGCACGAGTAATTTCTGTCATATTTTCACGATTACTATCGAGCAGAGCTCCGAAACTTTTCTGATTCTTTATGTACTCAATCGTATGTCGAATCA
Source organism: Streptococcus oralis (assembly GCF_023109155.1). Taxonomy (GTDB): domain Bacteria; phylum Bacillota; class Bacilli; order Lactobacillales; family Streptococcaceae; genus Streptococcus; species Streptococcus oralis_BZ. Next base: position 310,714 of record NZ_JALDUA010000002.1, read on the forward strand.
ACTGCATGAGTGGATTATCATAGGTAAATTCCCTAGTAGTATAGGCAATATTTCCCGTAAAAGGGAGATTTTTTTTCAGATGATTTCCAACATCTAGTACACCCTTTACATGACTATCGTTATGGAAAAATCGCTGGTATTCCTTATAAAGACCTTTTCGGAGAGTAGCTTTCAGATATTTGGGAAAGAGGTAAATCAAAAGCTGATAGAGTTTATCCTCTGAAGATAGACCAACATCCAAACTAGTCAGATTTATATTGAGAACCTTTTGTAAAAGATAATGCAAAAAATGGTCGTTACTTTCATCAGAAAAACGAGAGGAAATCGTTAATCTTTCCTGACCATATCCAAGAAAACCAATTACATTTCCTGTCTTGATTTCCTGATTAACTGTTTCCAAAATCTTTTGGTCCCTGTCTAGATCAGGAGAATTCATCAAATCATTTGGGAAAATAAAAATATTGTCCTCTCGAGATAGGTTATCTAGTGTTTTATCAAGTAGTGCTTGACTAAGTTTGGGATATTCTGCGACAAAGTCCTCTTTAGCGATTCTATACTGATTATCAGTGATCCGCATTGTCATCACCAGTATCTTGGGGTTCTGTTCGCTCGTTATTTGTCAGATCAAATGCTTTTTTCAATGTATCCAGAGTTTCAGCCTCCTCATGAGAACCTCGTACATAATCTTCCAAAAGTGGTTTGAGATAATCAGACCAGAGTAATTCATAGTCAAAGTCCACTTCTTCCAACTTAAGGAAATAACTTGGTCCGATATGGTAATGACTGTTTAGCTCCTGAACGTTTTCAATAGCAGCATTCAAGTTTCTTAGTCGAGTTTTAGCTTCTTCAGCATGCTCACCTAGTTCCTCATCTAGAATGTATAGTTGGCTTTCAGCAGTAACTTCAACAAAACGGAAACGACGACGCATAGCAAAATCAAATGTATCCACTGAGCGGTCAATATCATTCATTGTTCCGATGATGTAGACATTCTCAGGAATATAAAATTTGTCATCACTTTCATGTAAATTAGCATATTGAGTAGAAACTTCTCCATCTCTACCACGATATCCAGGGTCAATAGAGAAAAAGAGTTCTCCAAAAATCTTAGAAATCTCACCACGATTTATCTCATCGATGATGAAGACGAATTTCTTGTCAGTGTCAATCTCTGTTGGAGAAATATAATCTTTCAAACCAAATCTTTTCTTTAAAGTTTCTAGGACTTTTTTTCCTTGATTACGATAATAGGGCTGTTTCAGATATTTTTCATCTTTATAGAGTTCATAAACATAAGATTTTGTTAAGCAAGTTCCTTGGGCTTTAGTTTCATAATTGATATTAAAATTATTTCTACTATTTACTGTAAGATAGGAAAATTCTGTCAAATATTCTTTTTCATCTCTGCCATTTACATATTCAAGATAAAGATCCCAAGCCTCCTCAAAATTATCTTGGCCTCCAGTTTTTTGAGCTTCTTTAGCCTTCTGACAAAACTTCTTAAAAATACCATCTTCTAGCTTAAACTCGATAGCTCCATCACCATTTGATACAGGTCTTAAACCCTCCACAAAATCCGTATAATCATAGGAAGGGTGAAATTGTACAAAGCCGATTTGATCTTCATTACCACCAGTTAGCTCTGCCGCAATTTCTTTAGCAAGATAAGTTTTTCCTGTGCCAGGAGCACCACGGAGGATGAGGTTTTTGGATTGTAATAAGATTTTACTCAAGGGATGATGAAAATTATTTTGTTCAGACATTTCTTTCTCTCCTTGCTTATCATCACTGTCTATAATATCTTTTGAATACTCAAATAAAATACTTCCCAACATTGAAGATTCTAGTTCAGGATATGTTTTAGAAAACAGTTTACAAATCTCATGATTCTGACGATAGGGCCCTCCTTGATTGCTTTGGGGAATCAACCTATTCCAAAATTCATTTTGACTATTCATATTTACTCCTAAAAAAGAAGGATTCTCAGAATAAATACAAAGTAGTTTTGTTACCACTGCAGAACGCCTAATAAATTCATTCTTTGACTTTTTCATGTCAAAGATAGGATTATTGAAATCCAACATTCTACCAGCTTGGATGATCTCATACAAATCCGATTTTAATTTGTTAAAGCGGTCTTCTAGTTCTGATTCTGGAATGATTTTATTAGCTTGATTCTTATAGCTTTTGGTATCCTCATTCCAATAAATACCAAATTTTGAAGAACCTCCTCCACCAATCCCCATAAATAATGATTGGTACTTTCCTGTCTCAAGAGCATAGCAAAAAGAATTACTTTTAGCACCTTTCCCAATGACATATTCATCAATAGACATGGTTAAAATTCTATCAAGTGGCCATTCTTTAAGAAATTCTTCACGTAATTGTTCATTGTGAATACTATATTTAAATGCATCTTCTCTTAATCTTATTTTATTTTCTTGGTACCAAGCATAAAAATCTTCCAAGCCAAGCTTTCTTTTATCCATCAATCTTACTCCTTTTATAATAATGTTCGAATAAAAACTATATATTTCATATATAGAATATCATATCCTATAGAAAAAGAAAAGAACTTCTAAAAAAAGCCCAGCGTTAGGAGCTTCAATGACTCTTAACACTAGACTTCTTTTTTATCTTAGTAATACTCACCTTGACGGTAGTCCCATGAGTTAAAGGTATCTGACAAATGCATCATGATTTTATCAATGTCAAGCCCTTTACGGATAACGACTGGTGCTGGTGAGATTGAACGGTCTCCTCCTTGTTCTGGGATGAGTTTTCCGTCCTTATCGACCATAGAAACCATCACACCTTGCTCGTAGCGCGTTTCAATCGTTTTGTCTGGTTGGATTGAAGCAACGTAGTCATCTGCTTCGATGACAAGGTCCACTGCTCCTTCGATACGTTCTCCGATTCCTTCTACCTTACCACGGTTTCCTTTTCCAGATGGGTTGGCTGATGAGGCATAGACCATCTTACCTTCTTCCCAAAGTTTAGCAGCCAACTGTTCACCAGCTTTACCAAACTTGATGACAAAACAGCTAGTACCACGCACGTCTGTCATGAGTTCTTCACGACCATCACCGTATGCTTTGAGTTTCTCAAAGGCTTCTGGTTTCCATGGAAGGATACAACCGAGGAGAATGTCTTCGTCCCAATGTTTTTGGTAGAAGGCTTCAATTTCTGGGTTGAGTTGTGCTAAAGCGCGAAGCTCGTCCATGCTACCACAAAGTACAACACCTGGCTTGTTACGGTTACGTTCTTTAGCTTCAAACTTGCGTTCAAGTCCTGCCTTATCGCTAGTCATGATAATGTAACCAACTTTTGTAGGGCATACAATGCACCCTCCCTCACCTTTTAAAATGTCATAGCCTTCTTGTGAAAGTGTTCCGTTCCATTGAATGTGTTTTGTCATAGTTCTATAGTTCCTTTTCTATTTTTTTCTAATCCTGCCAGTAGGCTGGGCGTTGTTTTTCATAGGCAGCAATCAAATCTTCATACTGCAAAGTAATACCGATATCATCCAAACCATTTAAAAGCTTGTGTTTCCACTCACTATCAATTTCGAAAGTGAATTCTCCAACTGGTGAGATGATTTTTTGTTGTTCCAAGTCTACAGTTACCTGGTCGGTCGGTTTGAGTTGGGCTAGCTTTTCTCTAACCTCCCTAGGCTGAACAATAGGCAACATGCCATTATTGAGTTCATTATTGTAATGAATGTCACCGAAAGAGCCTGCAATCACGACCTTAAAACCATAGTCGGCTAGAGCCCAAGCTGCGTGTTCTCTCGAAGAACCTGCGCCAAAGTTATCCCCTGAGATAAGAATACTAGCTTTTCGATATTCAGGTCGGTTAAAGACAAAGTCTGGATCCTCAGTGTAGTTATCGTCCAGATAACGCCAAGCATACATGAGGTACTTACCAAAGCCTTTTTTATCAATTAACTTGAGAAACTGCTTGGGAAGGATTTGGTCGGTATCAATGTTATCATTCATAAGAGGAACGGTTGTTCCCGTATAAACTGTAAATTTCTCCATATCCTCTCCTTACTGGGCTTCTGGCATCTGCCGAACATCTACGAAACGCCCTGCAATAGCTGCCGCCGCTGCCATGGCTGGACTGCAGAGATGGGTCTTAGCACCAAATCCCTGTCTGTCTTCAAAGTTGCGGTTACTGGTTGAAGCACAGTGGACACCATCGGGTACCTTGTCTGGATTCATCCCTAGACACATGGAGCAACCCGGGTCTCTCCACTCAAAACCAGCATCTAGGAAGACCTTGTCCAAGCCCAACTTCTCAGCAGCTCGTTTGACAGGACGAGAGCCTGGAACTACAATTGCTGTTAGATTGGGAGCTATTTTCTTTCCTTTGACAAATCGAGCAGCCAGTTGCAAGTCACTTAGCCGAGCATTGGTACAAGACCCGATAAAAATATATCCTAGTTCAATATCTGCCGGCTTTTGACCAGGCTCCAAGTTCATGTAATGATAAGCTCGTTCATCATTCATATCCTTAATTTCTGGAAAACTACTGTCAAAGTCAACGCCCATAGCAGGATTGGTTCCCCAGGTCACCATAGGTGCCAAGTCAGAGACATCCATCTGGATAACCTTATCATAAACAGCATCACTATCACTGACAAGCGTCTTCCAGTCAGCAACTGCCTCTTCGAAAGCTTCTGGAACACATTCCCGTCCCTTGAGATAATCATAGGTAGACTGATCTGGATTCATGATGCCCATCTTAGAGCCAAACTCGATGGACATATTGCAGATGGTCATTCTCTCTTCCATGGTCAGTGCATCAATTGCTTGCCCACGATATTCCACCACATATCCTACACCACAAGCAACGCCGTACTTGGCAATCAAGGCGAGAATGTAATCCTTAGAATAAACTCCTTTTTGAGGAACACCAGTGAATTCTACCAACATTTTCTTGGGTTTGACTTGCCAGAGGGTCTGGGTAGCGAAGACATGCTCGACTTCACTGGTCCCAATCCCAAAGGCGATGGCTCCGAAAGCTCCGTGAGTAGCCGTATGGCTGTCTCCACAGACGATGAATTTTCCTGGTTGCGTCCGTCCTGTTTCTGGACCTACCATGTGAACAATCCCCTGCTTTTCAGAACCGTGGGCCGCATGTTCAATCCCAAACTCCTCAACATTTTCAGCAAGCTTATCAATTTGAGCCTTAGAAATCACATCTCGAATATCGTAAATATTGACGGTCGGAACATTATGATCAAAAGTTCCAAATGTCAAGTCTGGCCGTCTCAATCTGCGACTTGCATCTCGTAATCCTTGAAAAGCTTGGGGACTAGTCACTTCATGAATATAGTGCTGGTCCACATACATGAGTTGGGGCTGCCCCTCTTCTCCTGTGATGACATGGCGGTCCCATAATTTATCAAAAATTGATTTTCCTGCCATCCATTACCTCCAAATAAAATATAAGACTACTAGTGTGGTTACCATCCCGAGAAACCAAACCGTTTTAAAGTACCATTTTCTAGTCTTGTGGTGAAATCTGATTCCTGCCAACCAGGCACCAAAACCACCACAAGTAAGGGCTAAAAGGAGTAAGATTTTCTCTGGGATGCGCCAAGCACCTCTTCTTGCCTTGGATTTGTCAATGCCATAAATCAAGAAAATCAGCAAATTCCAAATCAAAAGGGCTAGCGTGATTTCTTCATTTATCTTCATAATCTTTCAATGATGGCTTCTGTCATTTCCTTGGTCGAAGCCTGTCCTCCAATATCTCTTGTTAAAACACCAGCCGCTAAACTAGCTTCAACAGCATGTTCGATACGCTCCGCATCCTCATAACGTCCAAAGCTATCTCTCAACATCATAGCAACTGACAAAATCATGGAGATAGGGTTGGCAATTCCTTGACCTGCAATATCAGGCGCCGAACCATGAATAGGTTCATAAAGACTTGGACCTTTTTCAGAATGACTGGCTGATGGCATAACTCCAAGTGTACCAGATAGAACACTTGATTCATCAGATAAGATATCTCCGAAAAGATTCTCTGTCACGATGACATCAAACTTGGCAGGATTGGTAATCATAAGCATGGCAGCTGAGTCCACCAACTGGTGTTCCAAGGTTACATCTGGGAAATCCTGCGCAACTTCCTCAGCTACTCTCCGCCAGAGTTTTGAAGTCGCTAGAACATTTTGCTTATCGATACTAGTAACGATTTTTCTCCGATTTCTTGCAATTTCAAAGGCCTTTCGAATAATCCGCTCTACTTCTTCGTAGCTATAGTCGTTGATATCACGTGCTTTGCGCTCTTCAAGGATATGATCACCGAAGTAAATCCCACCTGTCAACTCACGCACCACGACAAAGTCTACACCAGCAATTCGTTCTGATTTAAGTGGTGACAAATGCTTAAGACTATCAAAGATTTTTACAGGCCTTATATTGGCATAGAGATTGAGTTCCTTACGAAGAGACAGCAAGCCTTGTTCAGGCCGAATCGCTGCTCCATCATACTGGGGACTACCGATAGCCGCTAGGAGAATGGCATCTGCTTCTCTACATGCCTTGAGGGTTTGATCAGGTAAGGGATGCCCCGCAGCATCTATACCTGCACCTCCGAAGGAGCGTCTGTCAATCTCATAGTCAAAGCTAGTTTTTGAAGCTAGAGCTTCCAGAATCTCTAAACCAGCTTCCATGATTTCTGGACCGATTCCATCCCCTGCTAGTGCTGCTATTTTCTTTGTCATAGCCCTCTCCTTTACACACTAGGCATGTCTCGGTAGGAAACGCTACGCCCCATCTCACCAGCATTCTCTTTTTGAACAAAGGTATTGGCATTGATATAGGCAATAGCCGAAGCCTTCAATACATCGAAATCAAGACCTGCTGCGTTAAATATGGTTTCTGTATCTCTGTTTTCAACAGTAACCAAGACACGAGCTTGGGCATCGATACCATCTGTTACCGCATCAATAGTATAGGACACCAAGCGGACAGATTGGTTAAAGAACTTATCGATAGCGTTAAATATTGCTTCAACGGAACCTTGACCTGTTGCATTGAATTCGACTTTCTCACCATCCATATTTGCTAGGCTAACAAGCGCTTCAATGTCATTATCTGCATGGGTTTGAAGTTGTAAATCATCAAAGTGGAAACCTTCTGGGTTTTCAACCATGGTGCCAGCGACCAGAGCTCGAATATCTGCATCTGTGATTTCTTGTTTCTTGTCCGCTAGTGCCTTGAACTTAGCAAAGAGTGGTTTGATATCCTCTTCTGTAAAATCTAGGGCCAGTTCTCTTAGTTTTTCAACAAAGGCATGGCGACCTGACAATTTTCCAAGCGGAAGACTATTACTCTTAACACCAACCAATTCAGGTGTGATGATCTCATAAGTGAGAGGATTTTTAAGGACTCCATCTTGGTGAATACCAGACTCGTGGGAGAAGGCATTACCACCAACCACAGCCTTGTTTTTAGGAACTGGAATACCAGAGAAGCGAGAAACCATTTCAGACGTATTCATTGTTTCATCCAAAACAATATCACTAGTGGCTTGGAAGAAATCCTCACGAATCTTCAAAGCAACAGCTACTTCTTCAAGAGCAACATTACCTGCGCGTTCACCGATACCATTAATAGTTCCCTGGACACGTCCAGCACCGTGTTTAATTGCTGTCAAAGTATTTGCAGTTGCCATACCGAGATCATCGTGACAGTGGACACCAAAGACAACTTTATGATCTGATTTAATATTTTCAGTCAAGTGGTCAAAGATACGTGCAAACTCTTCTGGAGTCGTAAAGCCAACTGTGTCAGGGATATTGATATAAGATGCACCTGCATCGACCGCTGTTTGAACGACTTGCAAGAGGAAATCCAACTCTGTTCTAGTCGCATCTTCAGGAGAGAATTCGACGATTTCAAACTTAGAACGTGCGTAAGAAACATGTTCCTTGATAGCTTCTAAAATCTCTTCCTTGCTCTTATTGAGCTTATACTTGCGGTGAATCGGACTGGTAGCGATAAAGACATGAATTTGTGGATGCTTGGCATCCTTAAGAGCCTCATAACAAGCATCAATATCAGATTTTACAGAACGAGCTAATCCTGTCACTGCTGTTTTTTTCATGGCTTTAGCAATTTCTTGAACGGCTATAAATGAATCAGGACTAGCAGCCGGAAAACCAGCTTCAATTACAGAAATTCCCCATTTCTCCAGCTGCCTTGCAATGGAAACTTTTTCCTTTATTGAGAAGTTAACACCAGGTGTTTGTTCCCCATCACGAAGGCTTGTATCAAAAAATTCAACTTTACGCATAAGATTTCCCCTTTTCCAAATGTGGTTTTAAAAAAACATCTCGCTTAGAAGCCCAAGCGAGATGTTGATTTACTCCCGCTTGGTAAGCCAAACAGGACTAATGCTTTTGCACTAGCCCGAGTACCTCAACAACAAAGCAAATTGATTAAACTTAGCTGTTTTCATGTTTGACTTTCTCCTTCGTTTGATATCTTGTTTAGTATTTTAGCATAGCGAAAAACACTTGTCAAGAAAAAATCCATTATTTTCTGAAAATTTCTTCAGTAAAGAATATTTTGCTAATTGAAAGTATTTGAAAACTCAACTAACTTTCCTTATTTTTTCACAGTCAAATTCCAACTTCTTTCGATGAGTTCTATCACTTCTTCATCTTGCAAACTATCATCAAGCGCCAGACTAAGCCAGTAGTGTTTGTTCATATGAAAGGCTGGATAAATGCCTTTTTTTGAAAGCAAATTAGATACTTGGTCGTGTTTGAGGTTGACTGCTTCGACTAGTCCTTCTCTGCCCTTTTCCAGCTTATCCCATGGGATTCTCATCACAACAGCATACCACTTTTGATTCTCTTCATGGCGCAATACAGCTGTATCAGGAGACTTTTCCCACAGATACTCCAACTGATTACCATATTTCTCCTGAACTTGAGCCATGATACGCTTAGTCTGAGGACAGATAAAATCCTGCACATCAAAGCAAGCCTTCCGAATCTGGTAGAGAATCTCCAAACAAGCCTCACGGACACTTGCAACAAAGCTTCCTGTCATACTTTCCATATGTACTTGAGGATAGAGGTCACCCGTTTCCTGATCAAAAACCTGAAAACTCACATTATCAGGAGTGATAGAGACTGTCATGGAAAAGTCACCTTGCAAAATCTGGCAACTATAGGTCCAAACTTCCCCCATTTCTACAAAACCATAGGCATGAGCTTTTTCTTTATTAAACTGATAGGATTTAAAAATTTCAAACATAAGTGAAAACTGCTACCAAAAGCTAGCAGTTCCTTTCTATTTTTTAAAAGACAACCTTGGTTCCATGCAATTGTGTCACACCCAGCTGGTCGATAAAGGTTTGACGGTTATCCAAGTCAATCCCCCCACCTGGTAGAATTTCAATTTTACCTTTAGCATGTTCCAAAATTCTGTGATAATGAGCGAAACGTTTCTCTAGCGAGTCTCCAGACACACCAGCACGAGTTAAGATACGGGTAACACCAGCTTGGCTGAGCCAGTCAATGGCTTCCAACTGATCTTCATCACTCAATTCATCAAAGGCCATGTGAAAGACAATTTCCATTCCTTTAGATGCGGCAATCAGCTTCTCAAGATTAGCCTTATCCAACTTCTTATCAGCAGTTAAAGCCCCAAATACAACCCCTTGACTTCCAGCCTGAGCAGTCAAACGAATGTCTTCCAGCATAATTGCTATTTCAAGATCAGTATAGACAAAGTCGCCACCACGGGGACGAATCATGGTCATGATGGTGGTGTCGTAGTTAGCTGCCAGTTCAACCGCTGCCTTGGTCACTCCATAGCTAGGTGTTGTTCCTCCTACAGCTAGATTGTCACAAAGTTCGATTCGACGAGCTCCAGCCTGCATCGCTTTTTCAAGCAAGGTCACATTTTCAGCACAAAATTCGTAAATCATTTGATTCTCCTTGAAGATTACTTTTAATTTATTATATCATATTATTTAGATATGCTTTCATTTTTATCAAGGCAAATAACTACTATTTTTATCTATTCTTTGTCAGGAATTACTTTAAAGAGATAGTAGGTGATAAAGATAGTCAAGGCTCCCAGACCGATTTTGACTGGCAAAAGAGGGGCAAAATAAATAGAAATCCCCATCAAGATATAGATAGATATGATGATTTTTTTCTTTCGTTCTCGCGCGATTGACTTGGTTTCCCGAAAGTCAGCTACATAAGTCTGATAAAGCTTTGTATGATAAAGCCAGTCTTCAAAACGCTTAGAAGATTTAGAAAAGCAAGCGATAGCTAACAAAAGAAAGGGTGTTGTTGGTAAAAGTGGTAAGACAACTCCAATAACAGCTAAAGCCAGTGAAATAAAGCCAATACTGAGGTAAATGATACGCATGATTTCTCCTAGATAAATTACTCTTCCTCTAGTTTCGCATACAAGGGGGAAATTTGTCAAGCATCAACAAAAAAGAGCCTGAAATTCATTTTCAGGACTCTGCATTTTATTTAATTTTTTCCTCTTCGTAGTCGCCATTACTACATACAACCTGCTTGCCACCACCACGGACTTTTTTCTCCACTAGGAAGTGTCCGCATTTTGGACAGTCACGGCCAATTGGTTTGTCCCAGGAAGTAAATTCACATTCTGGGTAACGATTGCAACCATAGAAGATACGATTGCGCTTGGTTTTGCGTTCGATGATTTGTCCTTGATGACAGCTTGGACACTCGACACCAATCTCCTTAACAATCGCTTGTGTATGACGGCAGTCTGGGAAGTTGCTGCAAGCATAGAATTTACCAAAACGACCGAGCTTAATCACCATTGGACTGCCACAAACTTCACAGTCAAATCCAGCTGGCTCATCCTTGATCTGGATTTTTTCCATTTCGGATTCAGCCTTGGCTACCTCTTTAGAGAATGGTTTATAAAATTCATCAATGACACGTTGCCACTGCTCTTTACCAACTTCGACATCATCCAGTTTTCCTTCCATCTCAGCTGTGAAGGTCACATTGACAATATCTGGGAAATATTCAACAATGAGTTTATTAACAATTTCACCCAACTCTGTTGGTTCAAAACGTTTAGCTGCAAGGCGAACATAATAACGTTTCTGAATGGTTTCAATGGTTGGAGCGTAGGTTGACGGACGTCCAACCCCATTTTCCTCCAAGGTCTTGATAAGAGTCGCTTCCGAATAGCGAGCAGGTGGTTGAGTGAAATGTTGTTCTGGCTTGCTATTGACCTGTTTGACCACATCTCCTACTGCCATATCCGGCAACATTTTGTTTTTGTCAGAGTCATTATAAATAGCAAGATATCCATCAAACTTAACTTGGCTTCCATTTGCCGCAAACTGAACCCCCTTTTGAGAGAGCTTAACAGCCATGGTATCAAAGATAGCAGCTGTCATCTGGCTAGCCACAAAACGGTTCCAGATAAGGGTATAGAGCTTGAGCTGGTCTTTGTCCAAGTACTTAGCGATGCTTTCTGGTGTGTTAAAGACACTAGATGGGCGAATGGCTTCGTGAGCATCCTGAGCACCTGAGGCATTCTTGACCTTGCTACCATGCTTGGAATACTTGCTACCAAAACGGTCGTTAATGTAGCTTGCAGCTTCGTTCTGAGCCACAGGACTGATACGAGTCGAGTCTGTACGCATATAGGTAATCAAACCTTGCACGCCCGATTCGATATTGATCCCTTCATAGAGCTGTTGAGCCACCATCATAGTCTTTCGAGTACGGAAATTGATTTTGTTAGCCGCATCCATCTGCATGGTTGAAGTCGTATAAGGTAGGGGCGCATTGCGTTTGCGTTCTTTCTTATCTACCTGGTCTACTGTGAAATCTTTACTAGTCAAATGGGACAAGACTTCTTTTACTTCTTCGTTGGTGGTCAATTTCATCTTTTTGCCATTCATACCATAGAAAGAAGCCTGAAATTGCTTGGTTCCCTTCTTAAAGACACCATCAATTGTCCAGTATTCTTCTGGTTGGAATGCATTGATCTCATTTTCACGGTCAATGATGAGCTTAAGGGCAACAGACTGCACGCGTCCTGCTGATAAGCCCTTCTTGACCTTTTTCCACAAAATTGGCGAAATCGAATACCCGACCAAGCGGTCTAAGACACGACGAGCTTGTTGGGCGTCGACCAAGTCCATGTCAATCTTGCGAGGCTCTTTAAAGGCATTTTTTACTGCGTCTTTGGTGATTTCATTAAAGACTACACGGTTGGCATCATTCTCATCCAAGTTGAGAATGTGAGCCAAATGCCAGGAAATTGCTTCTCCTTCACGGTCCGGGTCACTCGCCAGAAAGACTTTATTGGCCTTTTTTGATTCTTTTTTTAAGTCATTGATGAGAGGGCCTTTTCCTCGGATATTGATATACTGCGGTTCATAGTTATTTTCAATGTCGACTGACATACTGGATTTTTTCAAATCACGGATATGCCCGACACTGGCTAAAACCTTGTAATTTCTGCCTAGATATTTCTCAATCGTTTTCGCCTTAGCAGGCGACTCTACGATGACTAGATTTTTCTTAACTGTTGATTTTTTCTTCTTTGTTGCCGTAGCCACACTATCACACCTTTTCAAAGTAATAAACTTTATAAAGTGTAAACCATTTTTCTATAGCTGTCAAGACCTAAGTCCTATATATAGAAGAAAAGTTTATCTGAGTGAACAAATTTCTCCTTAAAATTCAAACTCAGCCAGCACATCTTGACCACTGCTAATCAGTTTTGCTCCCTCTTGGATCAGGTGGTGACAGCCATCTGAATGGCCATCTAAAATGTTTCCTGGAATAGCAAAAACATCACGCCCTTCCTCCATAGCTCGCTCACAGGTGATGAGACTACCAGAACGCATCCTTGCCTCTGCTACAATCACACCACGGCAAAGGCCAGCAATGATTCGATTACGAGCTGGAAAGTGAAATTTCAAGGGTTCCTCACCAGGTCCGTATTCGCTAAGTACCAAATGGTGATTGCCAATGTGTTCCTGCAAACGTTTATTGGCGCGGGGATAAAAAACATCCAATCCTGTTCCAATGACAGCAATTGTTCTTCCTCCATTCTGGAGTGCAGCCATATGGGCAGCCGTATCAATCCCTTTGGCTAAACCACTGACCACGATTAATTCGTTTTCCAAACCTTGAATGACTTTCTGAACCGATTTTCCTCCCTGACTAGAACATGAACGACTCCCTACAACAGCAACCTTTGGAAATTTCAATAAGTCTAGATTTCCTTTATAAAACAAGAGCGCTGGAGCATCATAAATCTCACTCAGATCCCAAGGATAACAGTCATCAAGAATCGAGAAGGATGGAAATTTTTGGAACTCCTTCTCCAACTGTGCATCATCTATCTGGAAATAGCGTTCCATAAAGACAGCAGGATTACGGCATCCAGATATTTCTGCAATATCACCTAGCAAGAGCTCCTGATCTACAGTCTCGTCGTATTCAAGAACAGTTAAAATTTGTTGATTGGTCAGCCCAGCTTTTCTCAATTTATAAATCTCATAGTTTGTAATCTTCATATACAACTCCATTTCTTTTTCTACTCATCTATCTATTCGTAAAAAAAATAAAAAGAAGACCAAGAATCTTCTTTTTTTCATTTATTCAGATTTAGTAGTTGACCAGCTACTTTCAACCATCGGTAAGATTGTTTTTAAAGTTTCCCCATCCCCTTCAAGTGAAACATAGCGGATTTTACCATCATTTGATCGGAAAACCCAGGTAACGAGGTATTTCCCTGATTTAGCAATTGCATTGACAACATAGGCTTCATAGCCTCCAATGGTCGATTTGGAGCCCCAAACCTTACTGAAATCAGAACTTTGTTCTTTGGAAGTTAAAATACTAGATGAGACAGTCACAATATCCAGTTTAGCATATTCTTCTTCGCTGATATTAAACTGCTCAGCCTTAAAGGTATTCAGCGTAACAATGTTGATATCTGTTCCATCACTATACTGTATATCATTTCCACCTTCTACTTCATGGAATTGAACCCATGATTTGGGTACCTTGACAAAACCATATTCATTCGAACCGATGATTTGCGTCTCTTCCTTTTTCGCTTCAGAAACAGCAGAGCTAGAACTACTCGTTTCCTGACTGCTAGAAGGCCTAACAACCGCAGTCGAACTTTCTTCGGTTGCTGTTTGCGAATTATTGGAGCATGAAGCTAGAAAAACACTAGCAGTAACTACAGTACCTAAAATTAATAATTTTTTCATCCTACCACCTTTCCATCTGCATTATAAGAAAAATAAGGACTTCTGTCAAATTCTAACCTAATCTATTCTGTTAGCTTCCGATTTTATCACTCTCATTTAAAGCAAAAACTCTTGAAAAATCTTCAAGAGTTTTTTTTATTTCTATTCTTCATCCATGCTCAAGACGCTAAGGAAGGCTTCTTGTGGGACTTCTACTGATCCGATAGCTTTCATGCGTTTCTTACCAGCTTTTTGTTTTTCAAGGAGTTTGCGTTTACGAGAAACGTCACCACCATAACATTTGGCAAGTACGTTCTTACGAAGGGCCTTGATATCTGTACGAGCCACGATCTTGTGCCCAATAGCTGCTTGGATCGGCACCTCAAATTGTTGACGAGGGATGATTTTCTTAAGTTTATCCACGATGAGTTTCCCTCGTTCGTAGGCAAAATCCTTGTGAACGATAAAGCTGAGGGCGTCCACCTTGTCTCCATTGAGGAGGATATCCATTTTGACCAGCTTAGATGGACGGTACTCTGACAATTCGTAGTCAAAGCTTGCATAACCACGCGTCGAAGACTTAAGCTTATCAAAAAAGTCAAAGACAATTTCAGCAAGCGGAATTTGATAGATAACATTGACACGATTATCATCAATATAGTCCATGGTCACAAAATCCCCACGCTTGCGCTGAGCCAGTTCCATCACCGCTCCGACAAACTCCTGCGGTACCATGATTTGCGCCTTGACATAAGGCTCTTCAATAGTCGCAATCTTGGTTGGGTCTGGAAATTCAGAGGGGTTAGACACATCCATAGACTCACCGTCAGTTTGGTTAACCTTATAGATAACAGACGGAGCTGTCATGATAAGATCAATGTTGAACTCACGCTCTAAACGCTCTTGGATAACATCCATATGGAGAAGTCCAAGGAATCCACAACGGAAACCAAATCCAAGAGCCTGAGATGTTTCTGGTTCAAACTGCAGGCTGGCATCGTTAAGTTGCAATTTTTCAAGGGCTTCACGAAGGTCATTGTACTTGTTTGACTCGATTGGGTAAAGACCTGCAAAGACCATAGGATTCATCTGCTTGTATCCATCTAGCGGTTCTGCTGCTGGATTGCTTGCTAGGGTCACTGTATCACCCACACGAGTGTCTTGAACCGTCTTGATAGAAGCCGCAATATAACCAACGTCACCAGTCGCAAGAAAATCACGACCAACTGCTTTCGGTGTGAAAATACCAACTTCCGTCACATCAAAGGTCTTGCCATTGCTCATGAGCTGAATCTTATCACCAGGTTTGACCACTCCGTCCATAACACGCACTTGCAGGATAACCCCACGGTAAGCATCGTAAACAGAGTCGAAAATCAAGGCTTTGAGTGGTGCTGCAACATCACCCGTTGGAGCTGGAACTTTTTCAACGATCTGCTCAAGAATCTCTTCGATCCCAATACCAGCTTTGGCTGAAGCTAAGACCGCTTCACTGGCATCCAGTCCGATAACATCCTCAATCTCTGTACGAACGCGCTCAGGATCGGCTGCTGGAAGGTCAATCTTGTTAATGACTGGCAGGATTTCCAAATCATTGTCCAAGGCTAGATAAACGTTGGCAAGAGTTTGTGCCTCAATTCCTTGTGCAGCGTCAACTACCAAAATCGCCCCTTCACAGGCGGCTAGCGAACGCGACACTTCATAGGTAAAGTCCACGTGCCCTGGCGTGTCAATCAAGTGGAAAATATAGGTCTCGCCATCTTTTGCAGTGTAATTGAGCTCAATAGCATTGAGTTTAATGGTAATCCCACGTTCACGCTCAAGATCCATACTATCCAGAAGCTGGGCTTGCATTTCACGACTAGAAACCGTCTCCGTCTTTTCCAAAATGCGGTCTGCCAGTGTTGATTTCCCATGGTCAATATGGGCGATAATAGAGAAGTTTCGAATCTTCTCCTGACGTTTCTTCAATTCTTCTAAGTTCATGATGCTCTTCCTTTCAGGGGATCTATTAATTATAAATTGTTTTTAACATTTTGACAAGACCATACCCTGCTAGGAGTACTAATCTTCGGCAATAAAGCCATCATTTTCGATAAAGTGGTGTTCTGTCATTCCTTGGTCTGTAAAGACGATTCCATGAAGGACACCACCATAGACAGCCCCTCCATCCATGCCAATCTTGCCATCCTCTGTTATCCAAAGCTCAGCAGTACCTCGGTCTTGCTTGAGCAAACCATAAACTGGTGTATGGCCAAAGACAATGGTTTTTCCAGTATGATTTTCGGCTTCGTGGTATGGTTTTCTGAGCCATACTTTCTTATAATCTGTAGTTTCATGCCAATCATCCAAGGTCAAATCAATACCAGCGTGCACAAAGATATACTTGTCTGTCTCAACAACAAAAGGCATTTGACGAATAAATTCGACCAAGTCTGCTGCTTCTGTCGCAACCCGTTTGGCATCTTCTACGCCATCAACTGGTGCATCCAAGGGGCGACCTAGGATTGAGTTAATAGTTGTATCTCCACCATTGCGACGATAATGGTCATAGCTTTCTTCTGGGTCATCGAGCCAAGTCAGAAACATATACTCGTGGTTTCCTGATAGACAGATAGCCCCTTGATTGTCGACCAAGTCTTTTACCATTTCTAGAACACGGCGACTATCCTCACCACGGTCAATCAAATCCCCTAGAAAGAGCAGCTGAGTTTGACCATCCCAGGTTTTGAGCAGATCTTCTAGCATACCTGCCTTTCCGTGAACATCTCCAATTACATAATATTCTGTCATTTATTTCATCCTCGTTTGCAATAATTCTCTGGCTTGAGTAAGGGCAGCTTCGGTTACATTTTTCCCAGCCAACATTTTAGCTACTTCCTCTACTCGCTCTTCTAAAGTCAAGAGACGAACTGTCGACACCGTTGAGTGTTCGTCACTAATCTTCTCAATAAAGAATTGATAATCCGCGATGGCAATCACTTGTGGAAGGTGAGAGATAGCAAGAACCTGACCATGCTGGCCAATCTTATGAATCTTTTGAGCGATGGCTTGGGCCACGCGACCTGAAACTCCCGTATCTACCTCATCAAAGACAATACTAGTCTTGCCCTCTTTACGTGAAAAAGCGGATTTAATAGCTAGCATGAGACGGGATAATTCCCCACCAGATGCAACTTTGACCAAAGGCTTAAAATCTTCACCTGGGTTGGTGGAAATGTAAAATTCAACTGTTTCATTTCCTTCACGGCTGAATTTACTCTTACTAAAGCGAACCTGGAATTGTGCCTTCTCCATATAGAGGTCTTGCAATTCTTGCTTAATCTCAGCTTCAAGCTGCTGGGCCAAGTCATGGCGAGCTGATGCAAGCTGCCCTGCCAAATCGACAAGATTAACTTCCAATTTCTTGAGCTCTGCTTCCATATCTTCGGAAGAAAGGTTATTTCCAGTCAAGAGATTGTACTCATCCGTAATCTTGGCAAAATAAAGCAAAACATCGTCCACAGTTCCACCGTACTTGCGGGTAATAGTATTTATAAGGTCTAAGCGATTTTCAACCTGCATGAGGCGATTGCCATCAAAATCCAAGTCCTCAATAATATCTTCTAAACGCTTTGTAATATCTTCTAAAACATAGTAGGTCTCTGACAGAGAACTTGAAATTTCACGGTATTCAGGGTCGTATTCTTCAACACTTTCCATGTCATTCATGGCTGAACGGACATTAGCAAGACTGGAGAATTCCTCATTGTCTAACATGCTATAGGCATTAGTCAGCGTATCCGCAATATTTTTATGATTGAGGAGTTTATCTCGTTCTTGGTTGAGAGCCAAGTCTTCACCAGCTTGCAAGTTTGCAGCCTCAATCTCTGCCATTTGAAATTCCAACATCTCAATACGAGCCTTGTGTTCCTGCTGGTTTTTCTTGACTTCCAAAACCTGCTTGCGCATTTTGCGATAGGCATCAAAGCTCGTCTGATAGGTCTCCTTCAACTCCAAGAAAGCAGCATCACCAAACTCATCCAACATCTGAATGTGCAGTTGAGGACGCATTAACTCCTCTTGGTCATGCTGACCATGGATATCCACAAGGTGTTGCCCAATGGCACGCAAGACGGAAAGATTGACCATCTGACCATTCACGCGACTAACACTACGACCATTTTGCAAAATTTCCCGACGGATGATAATCTCATCCCCCAATTCTAAACCTTGCTCATCAAAAAGTTCCTGTAAAAGGCGACTGTTTTCAACCGAGAAAAGCCCCTCAATCTCTGCCTTTGGCGCACCGTGGCGAATAACGTCTGTCGTTGCACGAGCCCCCAACATGAGATTCATAGCGTCGATAATGATAGACTTTCCAGCACCCGTTTCCCCGGTTAAAACAGTCATACCCTTTTCAAAATTGAGGGAAATCGCCTCAATAATGGCAAAGTTTTTTATCGAAATTTCAAGTAACATACTGACCTACCATTTTTTGACTTGTTCAACAATTTCTTCAGCTGCCTCTGCTGTTCTAGCTACAATTAAGATAGAATCATCATCAGCTAGACAGCTAAAAATCTGTTCAGAAAATGCTTCAACCAGCTGACTCTTCACAAAAATAGTATTTCCAGGAATGACAGCAAGGTTGATCATATTTCCCATTAACTCAGAACTCACAATGTTGTCCTCAGCCAACTGCAAACTTTTGACGATTGATTTTGGCAACTCATAGATATAGGTGTTGTTCTTCAAAGGAATTTTAACAATCCCAAGCTCCTTGATGTCCCTTGAGACAGTGGCTTGCGTAGCAGAAATACCTGCTTCCTTCAAATGCTCAACGATTTCTTCCTGAGTCCCGATTTGATAATCCGTAACAAATCTTCTAATTTTTTCAAGTCTCTCTTTTTTATTCATCTTTAAATTCTCTATGTGCTCTCTCTACAACTTTTTCTATTTCGGGGGCAACTTGATTACTTGCTCCCTCTTCCTTTTTCAAATATGCCAGAAATTCAATGTTTCCATGTCCACCTTGGATTGGTGAATAGTCTAATCCAAGCACTGAAAAACCTTGCTCAACTGCCATAGCAGTGACAGATTCAAGGACAGTTTGATGAACCTTGGCATCTCGAATGATTCCATTTTTCCCAATCTGCTCACGACCTGCTTCAAACTGGGGTTTGACAAGTGCCACCACCTGACCTTGATCAGCCAAGACACGATGCAAAGCAGGCAAAATCAGACTGAGGGAAATGAAACTCACATCAATACTGGCAAAGCTTGGTTCCTGCTCAAAATCAGTCTTTTCAGCATAACGAAAATTAAACTGCTCCATGCTGACAACCCGCGGGTCTTGACGTAATTTCCAAGCCAACTGATTGGTGCCAACATCGACTGCAAAGATCAACTCAGCACCATTTTGCAACATGACGTCAGTAAATCCTCCAGTGGAAGCTCCAATATCAATCGTTGTCGCTCCCTCGACTGACAAATCAAAGACCTGCAAGGCCTTCTCCAGTTTTAGACCACCACGACTGACATACTTGAGTTTTTCACCCTTGAGTTTTAGCTCAGTGTCATCTGGGATTTTCTCTCCTGGTTTGTCAAAGCGCTCCCCATTGAGGACAGCTACGACTAGACCTGCCATGACACCGCGCTTGGCCTGTTCTCGCGTTTCAAACAAGCCCTGTTTATAAGCTAGTACATCCACTCTTTCCTTAGCCATTGATTCTCAAACTTTCTACTACTTTCACAATCGATTCTGTTTCAAAGGGAACCTGCTGGGCAATTTCTTCTAATTTAGCCTCGGCTTGATCCAGAGTTTGGTTACAAAAGGCAATGGCCTCTTCCAAGCCCAACAAGGCTGGGTAGGTCGACTTTTCTGCTTGTAAATCCTTTTGTGGTGTTTTGCCGATTTCCTCAAAACTAGCGGTCACATCCAACACATCATCTCTGACTTGAAAGGCCAGTCCGATTAATTCACCAACCGTTTTCAGTTTTGCTTGGATTTCAGGCGCTAATTCTGCTATGATAGCGGCGGCTTGGAAAGGATAGGCTAGTAATTTTCCAGTTTTATTGGCATGAATGGTCTGGAGTTCTTCCAAGGACAAATGCTGGTGTTCGCCTTCCATATCTAAAACCTGCCCTGCAACCATGCCTAGACTTCCTGAAGCAAGGGATAAGTTGGCAATCAAATCCACCTTGATCTGACTTGGCAAATCCGCCTGCGCTATTAAGGCATAGGGATCTAGGAACAAAGCATCTCCTGCCAATATTGCCATCGCTTCGCCAAATTTCTTATGATTGGTTAAACGCCCTCGACGGTAATCGTCATCATCCATAGCAGGAAGATCATCATGAATCAAGCTTCCTGTATGAATCATTTCCAAGGCCGCAGCCACCTGCGCGTGTGCTGGTTTAATAGCGACTTGCAAGGCTTCCAGAACTTCTAGCAAGAGAAAAGGCCGAATACGCTTGCCACCAGCATGAATGGAATAGAGAACAGACTCTCGCAAACTAGAGGCAAACTGCTGGTCTCCATAAAAATCTTCCAAAGCCGACTCAACAAGAGCTAATTTTTCTTGCTTCTTCATTCAAAATCACTTTCTGTCCCGTCTTCTTGCATGACCTTAACCAAGGTCTTTTCAGCCTTGTCCAGCGTCGCTTGGAGCTCTTTTGACAAGACCATTCCCTTTTGAAAAGCAGCAATTGCATCTTCCAGAGCGATTTCACCATTTTCCAAACTTTGGACAATGGTCTCCAGTTCTGCTAGATTTTCCTCAAATTTCTTTTGTTTTGACATCTTTAACCTCTAATTCTACTTGACCATCTCGCATCAAAAGCGTCACTTGGTCTTTTTTCTTCAAATTTTCAACCGAATCTACTACTGACTCTTCTTTTTTGACAATAGCATAGCCACGCGCCACGATTCGACTGGTATCCAACATCATCAAAGCTTCTGAAAGTCGCTTGACTTCAGCAACCTTGGCATCATAAACCAGCGCCATTTGGCTGCGTAGGAGCTTGTCCAACTGACCTAGACGGTCTTGATAACGCTGGATTTTGGTAACAGGTGATAACTGGACTAGTCGATGCGTCCTTGCTTGGACTAGCTGTTTGTTATCAGAAATCCGTGTTCGCAAACTTTGTTTTAATCGCAGTTGCAGTTGATCTAACCGTTGTAAATAACCATCATACAAACGCTCTGGCTGTCTAAAGATGACTGACTGACTGCATTTTTTCAAAGCTTCATGTTTCTTAGATAGGACATTTCGGACTGCTGTTGCCATCCGTTTTTCTTGATTTTGCAAATGAGTTAACACATCCAACTTAGTCACAGGCGTTGCCAGTTCAGCTGCAGCTGTTGGCGTTGCAGCCCGTCTATCTGCCACAAAATCCGCCAAGGTCACATCCGTCTCATGACCAACACTAGAGATGATGGGTAAACGGGATTCAAAAATAGCCCGTACCACAATTTCTTCGTTAAAGGCCCAGAGATCCTCGATGGAACCACCACCACGACCAATGATGAGAACATCTAGGTCCTCACGTTGATTGGCACGCGCAATATTTCGAGCAATTTCCTCAGCAGCTCCATCACCTTGCACCTTGGTCGGATAGAGAAGGATATCAACACCAGGAAAACGCCTGCTGACGGTCGTGATAATATCTCGAATAACGGCTCCACTGCGACTGGTTACTACACCAATTCGCTTAGAAAACTGGGGAAGAGGTTGCTTGAAGCGTTCTTGAAACAGGCCTTCTTCTGTCAGTTTCTTCTTGAGTTGTTCAAACTGAATCGCGAGCGCCCCAACCCCATCAGGCTCAGCCTTTTCAATGATGATAGAGTAGCTCCCACTGGGTTCATAGACCTGCACACGCCCAATCACATTGATTTTCATTCCCTCTTCGAGGTCGAAACCTAATTTCTGATAGATCCCTGACCATATGGTCGCTTGAATAACTGCATGGTCATCTTTTAAGGAGAAATATTGGTGAGTAGGTCGTTTACGAAAGTTGGAAACTTGACCAGTTAAATAGACCCGTTCCAAGTAAGGGTCTTTATCGAATTTCATTTTCAGATACTTGGTCAAAGTTGTTACCGATAAATACTTTTCCATCTCCACCTACTATTCATTTTCTTGCTTTTCCATGGGTATTATTATACCAAAAAGATGATTAAAAATCTCCTTTTGCATACTGAAACCAAAGGAAAAATAGAAAAAGGAGGCATTGCCTCCTCATCTGATTATTTGCTGTTTCGTGCTTCTTCCAAAATCTTAGAAATTTTGGTGGTCAAAAGGTCGATAGCAACAGTATTGCTGACCCCTTCAGGAATGACGATATCGGCATAACGCTTGGTCGGCTCAATGAACTGGTGGTACATAGGTTTGACCACACCTAGATATTGGTCAATCACGCTATCCAGACTACGGCCACGCTCTTCCATATCACGCTTGATCCGACGAATAATACGCACATCATCATCTGTATCCACAAAAATCTTGATATCCATCAAATCGCGCAGACGCTTGTCCTCCAAGACCAAAATCCCCTCAACGATAAAGACATCCTGAGGCTCCTGACGATAGGTCTTGCTACTCCGTGTATGTTCTGTATAGTCATAAGTCGGGATGTCCACTGGGCGCCCTGCCAACAATTCCTTAATCTGCTCGATCATCAGGTCTGTATCAAAGGCAAATGGATGGTCGTAATTGGTTTTGACACGCTCTTCAAAGGTCAAGTGAGACTGATCCTTGTAGTATGAATCATGCTCAATCATGGAAATCTTTTCATCAGGAAAGTGCGATAAAATGGCTCTTGAAACACTTGTTTTTCCTCCACCAGAACCACCTGTCACTCCGATAATGATTGGTCTATTTTGCATGCTACCCTCCGTTTTTTTATCCGTCGTCTATTCTATCACATTTTTTGCAAAATTTATAGTCTGATTTGGATAGTCTAGGGGAAACAAATCCATCCCCACACTCCAGTTAGACTAGCCAAAAACCTTTCTTGGCTTGTAGAGATTGCCCCTTTTTTCTAGAATGGCTAGCAATGTATCTCCCTCAAAGGCAGCTAATTCTTGGTCCGTTTGGTCTAGCTTGATAAAACGACCAAAGCGCACTTCTGTAGCCTCTTCTGGACTTAGGAAAACTTTGACAAGATCCCCCGTTCCAATTTCAAGAGTATGGAGAAAGTCCAGTTGACCAGCCTCCACTTTTTCAGCAATTTCGTCCAAGGTAAGAGCATCCTCCAGTTGTAACCCTGCAGCACTAGTCCGTGTCAGATGGGACATATGGGCCGCATAACCAAGCTTCTCTCCCAAGTCAACTGACAAGGTACGGATATAAGTCCCCTTACTGCATTTCACACGAAATGTAAAACGTGCGAGGTGATCGTCATAAGAAATCGAACTAGTCCGCTCAAATTGATAAATAGTCACCTGACGTTCTGGACGCTCCACTTCCTGACCAGCACGCGCATACTCATAGAGCTTGCGACCATTAACCTTGACAGCCGAATACATAGGCGGAATCTGGGTAATAGGTCCGGTCAAACTCGCAATCGCTTCATCGACAATGGTTTCATCCAAGGGAGACAAAACGGGTGTCTCTGCGACCACTTCTCCGCTGGCATCCTCAGTCGTCGTTGAATAACCAAGAGTGATTTCCCCCTCATAGACCTTACCCTCATCCTGCATAAATTCGACCATGCGGGTTGCCTTGCCAACTGCAATGGGCAAAACACCCACAACATCAGGATCTAAGGTACCTCCATGACCAATTTTCTTGGTTCCCAAAATCTTACGCAGCTTAAAAACTGCATCATGCGAGGTCATGCCCGCTTCTTTTTTTAAGTTGATAATACCGTTCATGTGTTGCTTTCTAGTTTCCCTTTCACTTCTATTCCTCATTGTTTAAATCAATTTTTTTAATATCATATAAATCCTCAGAGTAAAATGGTTTACCCGACTCAATTGGTAAAATATATTCAAAATTATCATCCTTTTCAAGCTGTTTATATTTTCCATTAACAACCGAAAAGTAGTCAGCATTTATGTTGTAATATCCATCTGGAAAGCTTGAAAAATCAATATCTCCTAGTTCCAATAGGTTGCTTTTGCTAAGTGTTAAATGCGAGCAAAGTGCTCCCTCCTTCATAAAGTCTTTAACAGAAAGAGTCGCATATCCTCTAAAAGCTTGTTTTTCTTTACTGAATGAATTTTGATTTTGAAGAGCCTTTTCTTTTATTAAAGGAGTTATCCTATATGAATTTGATATTTTAAAACCAGGGCTAGCTAATGGCTGTTCTTTATCATCAATAACTACTATATCATATCCTTTCTTTTGTATTGTACTTTCTACAGCTGATTTAAAATCATTCAGAACTGTCTGAGCTTCTTGGCTCGATGCAGAAAGCCTCAAGAATTCTTTAAAACCATAATTCTCATTAATGAAACTGACCTGTGTTAATTTTTGACGAATGTACTTAGCACCTACTTGGATAGTCATTCCATTATCCGATACATCAAAAATACTAATATCTGAAACGTTACTATCTATTTCTACTCTTTTAAGAGCAACATCATAATTCATTCCCCTAGAAGAATAAAACTCTTTTAATTGTTGAACTTTAGCATTATTTCTAAAGTGGGTTTGAATTGTATTTCCTATAAGTGGAGAAAAAATCCCAATCAAAAATAGAATAAGTAACTTACGACTTAATTTTGGATTATAGTCTTCCTTTTGATAAATCCAATCTAAATACGGAAATAAAAATAATGAAAAAATGAAACTCCAAAGGTCAATATCTTTTATAAAGTCAAAGGAAACAATCATTTTAAATCTTAGCAAAAACATCAGAAAAATTGCTAAAAAAATATTTCCAATCAATAGGAAAGCAATGATGCGTTTCGATTCATTTTTTACTTTTCGCACATAAGATATCCCCACCAGAAGATTAGCCAAAAAACTAATTCCATAACCGAATATAGTTGGAATAAATCCAAAAATAGCAAAGAATAAATTATATCTTGAGTCAGTATCGCCTACGCCTTCAATATTTAAAAGACCATATAGGAGATTAAGAAAAAATACAACTAATGGTAAATAAGCAATATAAATTTCCGAGAATTTCAAAGATTTTTTCATAGGAACTCCTGTTTTTAAGGTAATCTCACTCCCCCTTCAGCGCTTCAAATTTCGCTTTCATAGTTGGATTTTTTCGGGTCAATTTTTTAACTGAAACATCTTCCAACTTGTTATTAGCGAGGCGGAGTTGGTTTTCAGAGGTGGTTAGGAACTTTTTGACCTCTTCCATGCGTTTGATAGCCTTATCAATTTCGTCGATGGCTTTACCAAAGTTAGTTGAAGCTGAATTGTAGTTCTTGGCAAAGGCTAGTTTAAAGGCATCCAAATCTTCCTCAAAGTGAGTGATATCAATGTTTTGTTCACGGACAAGTGCCAACTCTTGCTTGTATTTGAGAGAATTAAGAGCCGCATTACGCAAGAGACCAATTAACTGGATGAAGAACTGGGGACGAATCACATACATCTTTTCATACTCATGACTGACATCCACAATCCCTGTATTAAAGTAGTCGTTATCTGCTTCTAGCATAGTCACCAAAACCGCATACTCACAGTTCTTCTCCTGACGGTCCTTGTCCAATTCCTTGTAGAAGTCCGCATTCTTGTGCTTCTTCTCTGTTCCATCCGCTTCATTTTTCATTTCAAACATGATGGAAATGAATTCTAGACCATTTTCATCAAAATCACGGAAGATAAAGTCTCCCTTAGATCCACGCGCAGAGACCTTGTTATCCTTCTCAAAGTAGGCATTTGGAAAGGCAAAACTACGAACCTTGTTAAACTCACTCTCTGCATACTGTTCCAAACTTTCCCCGATAGCTTTTGTGGATTGTTGGGCTTTGAAATTCTTATAGAACTCTACTTGTTCACTAGCAGCCTTAAGCTGGGCTTCGTAATTTTGCTTAACAGAAGCCAAAGACAGCTCATTTTCCTTTTCTTGCAAGAGGAGCTGATTTTTGACCTGATCGCGTTCTTTTTCTAAGTCAGAAAGGGTCTTTTGCAGTTGATTTTCATGCTCCAAACGCAAGGTGGCCAATTGGCTTTCCAAGGCCTGTACTTCCTTGTCCTTTGCTAATAAAGCCTGATGGCTTGTCTGTTCAACTTCTTTCTTAGCCAATTCTTTCTCTGTATCAAAGTTTTGGATTTGACTCTGCAATTGCGCAATTTCTTGGTCTTTTTGAGCCAGTTTAGACTGTTGCTCATTCATGGCCTTTTGCTCAGCCAAGGCCAGCTCCTGCTTCATGCGATTGTGTAATTCCTTATCAAACTCGGCAGTTCTCACTTGGGATAAGAGTTCGGCATACTGACTTTCATTTACTGTAAAGACTTCCCCACAGTTGGGACATTTGATTTCGTTCATAACTTTCCTCTTTCTAGACTTCTGTAACCATTATATCATGCCTGAGGGAAAATCAAAAACAGTGAGTCGAAACCCACTGTTTATATCAGTTACTTTAAATTTTTTCCAAGGCCAAACGCAAATCTTCAATCAAATCCTCTACATTTTCAAGTCCGATAGACAAGCGGATTTGGTTTGGTGTGACACCTGCTGCTTCTAGATCTTTTTCTGACAACTGACCGTGAGTGGTTGTCGCAGGATGGACAACAAGCGATTTGGCATCTGCTACGTTAGCAAGGTCAGAGAAGATTTCCAAATTATCAATCACCTTGCGAGCTTCTGCCTCTCCACCTTTAACATGGAAGGTAAAGATTGAACCCACACCTTTTGGCAGATATTTCTCAGCCAAGGCATGATATGGACTGTCAGCTAGTTTTGGATAGTTGACTTTTTCTACCTTAGGATGGTTGACAAGGAAATCAACAATTTTCTCTGCATTTTGCACATGGCGTTCAACACGAAGAGAGAGAGTTTCAAGCCCTTGGAGCAAGAGGAAGGCATTAAATGGCGACAAGGCAGCACCTGTATCACGGAGCAATTGAACACGAACAGCGATAATAAAGGCTGCTGCACCCACATCACGAGTATAGCTCAAGTTATGGTAACTTGGGTCTTCCTCAACAAATTGAGGGAACTTCCCTGAAGCCTCCCAGTCAAAACGACCACTATCGACAATCACTCCACCAATAGTCGTACCATGCCCACCGATAAACTTAGTTGCTGAGTGAATGGAAATATCTACACCGTGAGAGAAGACGTTAATCAAATATGGTGTGGCAAAAGTGTTGTCCGAAACGAGAGGAATCTTGTGTTTATGCGCAATCTCAGCCAATTTTTCTAAGTCAGGAATGTTAATCAAGGGATTCCCCAAGGTTTCAATCAAGACAAGTTTGGTATTGTCATTGATAGCTGCTTCTACTTCCTCCAAATTATCCACATCCACAAAGGTTGTTGTAATCCCATAACGAGGAAGGGTTTCTTTCAAGAGGTTGAAGGTCCCACCGTAAATAGTTGACGCAGCCACCACATGGTCACCTGCGTGAGCAAGCGCCAAAATAGTGTAGGTTACAGCAGCCATACCTGATGCTGTCGCTAGTGCTCCAACACCACCTTCAAGAGCAGCGATTCTTTCCTCAAAGGCTGCTGTTGTAGGGTTGGTAATACGAGTATAGATATTGCCTGGTTTTCTCAAGGCAAACAAATCGGCACCTTCTTGCGTGTCATCAAAAACGAAGGATGTTGTTTGATAAATCGGTACTGCACGAGACTTGGTCGCTGGATCAACTACTTGCCCAGCATGTAATTGTAGAGTTTCAAATTTAAAATCACGAGTCATAAGACGACCTCCAAATAGCTTCATTAGGGATATTGTATCATCTTGTGCTAGTCTTTTCCAATACCGTTTTTCTATATTTTGATATAAGGAACAACTATGACTAGTCTTACACATCAAACAAAAAAGCACGATTAACTCGTACCCGTTTTTTAATCTACATAAGTATCTTCGTTTTTATTGAGGAAGGCGTAAGGCAAGCCCATCAAGAGACCTCCTCCGATAAAGTTCCCGACAAAGGTTACACCCCAGTGACGAAGAATATTAGGTATGTCAAAGTTAGCAATTGAATCAGCTGCAACACTGAACTTAACAATCGCAAAAGAAGCAAAATTCGCAGCAATGTGTTCGTTTGTTAAGAATACAAACATGTAAATTGCTGATAAGACAAGCCAAAGTTTGGCGCCACCGTCTTTCACCAAAACAAAGGAAAGAATGGCAATGTTTACAAAGATATTGGCTAAAATACCTTCAAGCAAGACTAGCTCATTGGAACGACCTAACTTCATCTCTACAACCCCTGAAATGAAGCTATCATGTGTTAGATTTGCATAGGCTGCTGAGTGAGCAAAGCCCCAACCTGCTATCAAGGCTCCGATAAGGTTGAACAAGGTACAGTAAAGCAAAATCTCAGCTGTTTTTCTCCATGAGATTTTTTTCAAGAAACTACCAGCTGTCAAAAACATCATATTCGAAGTTACCAACTCAGCATTCAAGAAAACAATGTAGGCCAATCCCCAAGCAAAAACGAATGGGAAAAGGAAGCGACCACTACCTGGAGCGATCTTATTAATCAAGTCAGCCCCAACCGCGCCCGCAGCCGTACTAAATGTTAAAAAGGCACCTGCAAACATGGAACGAATCGCATACTTAAATTTACTTTGGCTATAAAGACTTTCTTTCTTCTTGCAAGCAAATTCAATCTTTGAGATAAAT
The DNA here is from genome assembly GCF_023109155.1 of Streptococcus oralis. Lineage (GTDB taxonomy): Bacteria > Bacillota > Bacilli > Lactobacillales > Streptococcaceae > Streptococcus > Streptococcus oralis_BZ. The sequence goes on from NZ_JALDUA010000002.1 coordinate 339,713, forward strand.
TCTGAAGAGACCATAAAAAACTCCTAAAACTTTTATTTGTGATAATTATAACATAATTCTTATTTTCTCGAAAGCGTTTTCTGTAAATTTCTAAAATATTTATCTTAAAAATCTATATCGTAAGGCTTACAAACCTTTTTCATAAGAACTATTTTGATTCTATTTATTCATATAAAAAACCAGTGAAATAGCACTTCACTGGTTCATTCTTAATATCGTTGTCTATACGGTTGATTAAAGGCCTTCAAAATATCCTCAGAAGTCTCAGAATAAGCTTTTGATTCTTTAAAGATACCTTTGACGATTATACGCTCGGTTTCATCATAATCAACACAAGTAACCAAAGTAATCTCCTGCACACCAATACGATCATCGATTTCATCTACACGGTCTGGTGTAACACGTTTTACTTCTGTAATCTCATAAGTATAAACTTTATCCTTATCCGTCAGATAAATTTTCATACCCGCTTTGGCATTGACCAAAGGTGAGAAGAGCATTTGACTGGCATTTTCAGCAGTAAAGATATGGTGACTTGCTAGAGAATAGTTGCCTTCTCCCATTTTTTGATCTGGTTTCATGGTCCCTGCTCCGTAGAACAGGTTTACATTGTCCAAACCTTTAAAAATCGGTAAGTTAATCTCCACTTCGGGAATAGCAATACCTCCAATAACGGGAAGTTTCTGAGCATCCCATTGTGAAGCCAATACAGCTTCGGATGAAATAGACTTAACAGAGTCAAAATCAAAATTCCCTTCGGTTTTTAGATTTTCATCTATATTTTCCTTAGTGACTTGATTGACTTGGTATTTATTGGTATTCCAGACCAAAAAGATATCGCGAATCTTTGAATTAAAAATTAAAGCTAGCGATAAAAGAATTAAGAAACCTGCTAAAATATTAATAAATAGATTTCTGCGCTTATTCTTCTTATTTTTCGTTTTTTTATGAGACATTATGCTTCACCTTCTGTTTCAATTTCAGTCCCAACTTCTTCTTTTTCTGCCGCAGCAACCGTTGTAAAGGTCACAATCTTAGCATCCTGATCTAGACGCATCACCTTAACTCCCATAGTTGAGCGTCCAGTTTGTGAAATATTGGCAACGTTAGTACGGATCATGACACCTGTATCTGTGATAATCATCAGGTCTTCATCTCCTTTAACAGTAAGAAGACCTGCCAGAGGACCATTCTTCTCAGTAACATTGGCTGTCTTCATCCCTTTACCACCACGGCCTTTAGTAGGATATTCAGTAGCAAGTGTACGTTTACCATATCCTTTTTCAGTGATGATAAGAACTTCGTCTTGGTTCGTAATCACGCTAGCACCAACTACTGTGTCCCCTTCACGAAGATTGACTCCTCGGACACCTGTCGCGATACGGCTCATGCCACGAACAGCTGATTGATTAAAGCGAACGGCATAACCAAACTTGGTACCTATGATAATATCCGTATCTTCTTCTGTCAGCAAGACATTAATCAATTCGTCTTCATCCTTAAGATTCAAAGCTTTAAGTCCATTTTGACGAATATTAGCGAACTCTTTGACACTGGTTCTCTTCACGACACCATGACGAGTTGTAAAGAAGAGATAAGCGTCATCACTACGTTCAGACTCAACGTTGATGATGGTCTGAATACTCTCACCTTCGTCCAACTTCAATAGATTGACAACTGGCAAGCCCTTAGCAGTACGACCGTATTCAGGGATTTCATAACCTTTCAGTCGATATACGCGTCCTTTATTGGTAAAGAAGAGCAAATGATCATGGGTGCTGGTTGAAACCAACTCACGCACAAAGTCATCATCCTTAACTCCCGTACCTTGAACTCCACGGCCACCACGTTTTTGAGCAGTGAATTCACCTTGGTCCAAACGTTTGATATAGCCCTTATTAGAAAGGGTAATCAAGACATCCGTTTCTTCAATCAAATCTTCATCTTCAAGAGTTAAGACTTCTCCGATCATCAACTCCGTACGACGCTTGTCACCAAACTTGCGTTTGACTTCGTCCAATTCCTCTTTGATAATTTGCGCCACGCGCTCAGGTTTGGCAAGAATATCAGCCAAATCTGCAATCAAGGCAATCAACTCATCATATTCAGACTGAATCTTATCACGTTCCAATCCTGTCAAACGACGAAGACGCATATCAAGGATGGCTTGACTTTGACGTTCAGAAAGCTTGAACTTGCTCATCAACTCAGCTTGCGCTTCCGCATCTGTTTCACTGGCACGAATGATACGAATCACTTCATCGATATGGTCAAGTGCAATTAAAAGACCTTCTAAGATGTGCGCACGCGCTTCGGCTTTTTCCTTGTCAAAACGAGTACGGCGAACAACCACTTCTTTTTGGTGCTCGATATAAGCATCCAAAATTTGACGAAGGGACAAGATTTTTGGCACACCATTTTGAATCGCCAACATGTTGAAACCAAAGTTGGTTTGCATCTGGGTCATCTTGAAGAGGTTGTTAAGGATAACGTTGGCAGACGCGTCGCGTTTAACCTCGATTACAAAGCGAACGCCTTCACGGTTGGACTCATCACGTACGGCTGTAATGCCCTCAATTCGTTTTTCCTGAACCAAGCGAACAATATGCTCATGCACCTTGGTTTTATTAACCATATAAGGGAATTCCGTTACAACGATGCGCTCACGACCCGTCTTAGTGGTTTCAATCTCTGTACGAGAACGAAGGACAATGGAACCTTTACCAGTCTCATAAGCCTTATGGATACCTGATTTCCCCATGACAAGAGCACCAGTCGGAAAATCTGGACCAGGCAAGACTTCCATCAAGTCCTTAGTCGTCACTTCAGGATTATCCATAACCAACTTCACTGCATCAATGGTTTCACCCAAGTTGTGAGGTGGAATATTGGTTGCCATCCCAACAGCGATGCCAGTTGCCCCATTGACCAAAAGGTTTGGAAAACGAGCTGGCAAAACCAAGGGTTCACGTTCGTTAGCATCGTAGTTATCTACAAAATCAACGGTGTTTTTATTGATATCACGAAGCATTTCAAGAGCAATCTTGCTCATACGTGCCTCAGTGTACCGCTGCGCGGCAGCACCGTCCCCGTCCATAGAACCAAAGTTTCCATGCCCATCAACAAGCATGTAACGGTAGCTCCACCACTGAGCCATACGAACCATAGCTTCATAGATAGAGTAATCTCCGTGTGGGTGGTATTTACCCATAACATCCCCTGTAATACGGGCTGATTTTTTATGAGGTTTGTCTGGTGTAACACCTAGTTCATTCATTCCGTATAGAATACGACGGTGAACAGGTTTTAAGCCATCTCGAACATCAGGAAGGGCCCGCGCAACGATAACGCTCATGGCGTAGTCGATAAAGCTGGTCTTCATCTCCTTTGTCAGATTGACATTCACTAAATTTCTATCCTGCATTCATAAATGCCTCATTTCACTATTAGTAATTAGATATATTATACCATAATTTGTCCTTCATTTCAGTCTTTGAAAACCACTAAAACGTTTACATCGATAACCGAATAGAATATTCGTGACAAAGCTTTTCAAAAGTGATAGAATGAAATTGTCTGGGGATTCCCCTAAAAAAAATGAAGGAGATGTTTAGATAATGACTTCAACTAAACAACACAAAAAAGTGATCCTTGTTGGTGACGGTGCCGTAGGTTCATCTTACGCTTTCGCACTTGTTAACCAAGGAATTGCACAAGAGCTTGGAATTATCGAAATTCCACAATTACACGAAAAAGCTGTTGGTGATGCGCTTGACCTTAGCCACGCCCTTGCCTTCACTTCACCTAAAAAAATCTACGCTGCTCAATACTCTGACTGTGCAGACGCTGACCTTGTTGTTATCACTGCAGGTGCTCCTCAAAAACCAGGTGAAACTCGTCTTGACCTTGTAGGTAAAAACTTGGCTATCAACAAATCAATCGTAACACAAGTTGTTGAATCAGGGTTCGATGGTATCTTCCTTGTTGCAGCTAACCCAGTTGACGTTTTGACTTACTCAACTTGGAAATTCTCTGGATTCCCTAAAGAACGTGTTATCGGTTCAGGTACTTCACTTGACTCAGCACGTTTCCGTCAAGCACTTGCTGAAAAATTGGATGTTGATGCTCGTTCAGTTCACGCCTACATCATGGGTGAACACGGAGATTCTGAATTTGCGGTTTGGTCACACGCTAACATCGCTGGTGTAAACCTTGAAGAATTCCTTAAAGATACTCAAAACGTTCAAGAAGCTGAATTGATTGAATTGTTCGAAGGTGTTCGTGACGCCGCCTACACAATCATCAATAAAAAAGGAGCTACATACTACGGTATCGCAGTAGCACTTGCTCGTATCACAAAAGCAATCCTTGATGACGAAAATGCAGTACTTCCACTTTCAGTCTTCCAAGAAGGTCAATACGGTGTTAAAAACGTCTTTATCGGTCAACCAGCTGTTGTTGGTGCACACGGTATCGTTCGTCCAGTAAACATCCCATTGAACGACGCTGAAACTCAAAAAATGCAAGCATCTGCCAAAGAATTGCAAGCTATCATTGATGAAGCATGGAAAAACCCTGAATTCCAAGCTGCTTCTAAAAACTAATGAAAAGAAGGTTCTCAAACATGGGAACCTTTTTCTTTTTGCACTGAATCATAACTCAACTTTTCAAATAAACAAAAAAAGCCTATCGACCAAGCAATGAAGCTTGATACAATAGACTTTTTGAAAATTCATTATTTAACAGCGTCTTTAAGAGCTTTACCAGCTTTGAATGCTGGAACTTTAGAAGCTGCGATTTTGATTTCTTTACCAGTTTGTGGGTTACGACCTTTACGTGCAGCACGCTCACGAACTTCAAAGTTACCGAAACCGATCAATTGAACTTTTTCACCAGCTGCAAGGTATTCAGTTACTGCTGCAAATACAGCGTCAACTGCTGCTGCTGAATCTTTCTTAGTCAATTCTGTAGCTTCTGCTACTTTAGCGATCAAATCTTGTTTGTTTGCCATGTTAAAAAATCCTCCAAATAATTTCTAATTAACAAATATAATCATATCCTAAAATCGGCTATAGGTCAAGTCAAAAACACTATTTTGACCATTTTTCTCAATTTTTTTAGGAATTGTAGCGAATTAGAATCGCCCAAGCATTCTCTCCAGTATGAGTTTGAATAATAGAGCCAGTTTCCAATACAGAGATTGGCTTCTCAACATAAGGTTGCAATAATGCCTTCATCTCATTCGCCCATTCGTTCGTTCCAGCATAAGAAATTCCAATTTCTGCAACTGATTTTTGGGAAAGAGTATTGGTTAATTCCTCAAGCCACTTTTTGAACGTTTTCGTTCCACGTCCTTTGGCGATTGGTTGGAGTTCGTGGTTTTTCATCTGCATTACTACACGAATATTCAAGAGTGAGCTTAGTAATCCTGTCACACGTCCAATACGACCACCCTTAACTAAGTTTTCTAGCGTCGAAACACCGATATAGAGTTCTGTATGATTTTTGACGTCCTCTACATGAGCTAAGATCGTTTCTAAATCTTTACCTTCTTTAGCAAGTTTTGCGGCTTCAACAACTTGGAACTTCATCGCTTGATCTGTAAAGGAACTATCAATAACTGTTACATCAGCAGTTGAGAGGCTGGCCCCTTGGCGAGCAGCTTCCACAGTTCCAGACAAGGCATGGGACATGTGAATGGCGATAATTTGACTACCATCTTTACCTAGTTCTTCAAAGACCTCAGCAAACACTCCTACAGGTGGCTGACTTGTTTTAGGCAGATTCTTACTTTGTTGCATAAGATGAAGGAATTCTCCCTCTTTCAAATCTGCATCCGAATAAAGCACACTATCAATCATAACTGATAGAGGGACAACAGTGATATTTAATTCTTTAACTACTTCTGGTTCGATAGTAACAGAAGAGTCCGTTACAATTTTTACTTGTGTCATAATTCAATCTTTCTATTCTTCTCGATAGGATTGGGATTTTCTCCTTTATTATATCAAAAAAATGATAAAAAATCATAAGTGATCCGATGAAAAGAACTGAATTTTTGGTATAATCTATCTATAGAAAAGTGAGGAACAGCCATGATTCGAAAACTTCAACCGATTATCACTATTATTTTTGGAGCTGCTATCTATGCCTTCGGTCTTACTTACTTTGTTGTTCCTTATCATTTATTTGAGGGTGGGGCGACAGGTATTACCTTGATTACCTACTATCTTTTTAAGATTCCTGTCTCATTGATGAACCTCTTGATTAATATCCCTTTATTTATCCTGGCTTGGAAAATATTTGGACCTAAGACCCTCTACTCAAGCCTTCTAGGATCCATTTCTCTTTCCGTTTGGCTAGCAATCTTTGAGCGCATTCCTTTGAACATCGACTTGCAAGGAGATCTCATCATTGTCGCTTTAGTCTCAGGAGTCTTACTAGGGGTTGGTTTAGGAATTATCTTTAATGCTGGTGGAACCACTGGCGGCTCTGATATCGTTGCCCGTATCCTCAACAAATACACCAATATTTCGATTGGGAAATTGCTTTTTGGGATTGACTTTTTTATCCTAATGTTGATTTTGATTATCTTCCAGGATCTTCGTCTAGTTACCTATACCCTCTTGTTTGACTTTATCATCGCTCGTGTTATCGACTTGATAGGCGAAGGAGGTTATGCTGGTAAAGGATTTATGATTATTACCCAATATCCTGATCAATTGGCCAAAGAGATTAACGATGAACTCGGACGTGGCGTTACCTTTATATCTGGTCAAGGCTACTACAGCAAAAAGGATCTAAAAATTATCTACTGTATCGTCGGTCGAAACGAAATCGTTAAAATGAAAGATATGATTCACAAAATTGATCCTCAAGCCTTTATCACCATCACTGAGGCTCATGAAATTCTGGGTGAAGGATTTACTTATGTGAAAGATTAAAAAAGCTGGGAATTCCCAGCTTTTATTCTTCTTCTGCGAGGGTTGAATGGCGGAACCCGTAAGTAAAGTAAATGACTAGACCAACTAGAAGAGCGATGCCAAAGGAAATCCAGGTATCTAGACTATATTGAAGCATAAAGGAAACACAGATAAGAATGGAAAGAATTGGCAAAAGTGGCACCAAGGGTGTTTTAAACTCTCCCTCTTTTGGCATACCCTTATCCTTTCTGAGTTTTATTATTCCGTAGGCTAGCAAAATGAGATAAGCTAGCGTACAGATATTTAAGAAGGCTGCAATACTGGCTAGAGGAAACACTCCTGCAGCAATAGCTGAAGCAACTCCTGTTAAGAGGGTTGCATTTTTAGGAACACGACTAGTCTTGCTTAATTGTTTGAAACTTTGGGGTAAAAGTCCATCACGTGCTAAACTATAAATCATCCGAGACAAAGCGTAAGTCATGGAGATACATACGGTTATCAGGGTTAGAATGGCTACAAGCGAAACATAATTTGCCGCCCAGCCGATACCAATACTCCGTAATGAAAATGCTACTGCATCGTCCACATTGAGCTTACTGTAGTGAACAATCCCTGTCAATACTAAGGTTACCAAAGCATAGAGAATGGTGACGATTGTCAGAGAAAGCACGATTCCGCGGGGAATATTTTTTTGAGGACTTTGAATTTCATCAACTGCCATGGAAATAGACTCAAATCCGAGAAAACCAAAGAACATCAAAGATGCGCCCGCCATAATCCCAGTACTTCCACCATATAGTTGACCAAAACCAAAGGGAGCAAAATTCGACCAATTTTCAGGTTTGATGTACCAAATACCAACTAGGATAAATAAGGCGAGAGCTGAGAATTTCAAGACCACTAAAAGCGAATTAAATCTCAAAGCTGCCTTAGAATTTAATAAAACCAATCCCGTTACCAATGTCAGTACTAAAATAGGCAGAAGATCGATATAGGTTCCCTGTTCAGGATTAAAGGTTCCATTCAAGGCTTGGGGCATGGAGATACCATAATTACTGAGCAATCCCTTAAAGTAAGCTGCCCAGCCAGACGCCACACCTGAAACAGCTGTCATGAATTCCATGATGGTCAACCAACCAGCAATCCAGGCTGGCAATTCTCCTAAAATCGCATAGAGGTAACTATAAGCACCACCAGTAGCAGGCACACGAGAGGCAAATTCTGCGAAAAAGAGGGCTGAAAGAGAAACACATAGAGCAGAAATCACAATGGAAATCACTAGTGATGGACCAGCTAGGGTAGCCGCTGCTGTTCCTGTAATGGTGAAAATCCCCGTCCCCACCATAGCACCTATTCCTAAAAGAATCAAATCCCACAACTTCAAATGGCGGTGCATCTCTGTCTGTCTCAGACTAACATCCTTGGTTCTAAAAATATTCATACTTCATCTCCACTAAATGTAATTGTTTTATTTTACCATATAAAAGCAGTTTTGTGAATATTTATTAAGTCCTTTTTTGAAAAAAATTCTGAACAGAAAGGATTCCTGTTCAGAATTTGCATTTTTACCCACTGATTCTTTCAATTTGTTACTAATCAAGCGAGTAGGCTCAACAGTATACCCCATTGAAAGTTTTTGGGGATTTGGGATTTTTTAAACTTCAAAGTAAGGGAACGGACGGTCACTATCTAAAGAACGATTTGGAACTTCTTGTTCCAAAATAGCGCGCCAACCAGATACCAATTCTTCAAAAGTCAATTGGGCTTCTGGAGAAGCTGTTGTCAGCTTCCGACCAAACCAAGCCATGGTTGCAGTTTCAAACTGAAGCATAGCGTACTGGATTACTGGTACATTTGCCTCTTCATAATTTTCATTTACTGCACGCGCTACTTCTGTCGCTTGCGGAAGGAGTTGATTGCTGATTTTATCAACAACAGTCGCATCCATCTCTCTCCATGAAAGAAGTTGACCATTTACCTGATAAAAGAGCTCAAAGGTTTCTTGATTTTCCTTGAAATTAGCAAGAACAAAAGCACGTTCTACTGTCTCAGGACCACCAGCAGCTTTTACAGCGTTTATCAAGAGGTTTTGTTCCATTTGTCTCCAATAATCATCTGCTTCTTCTGCTAAATCAATTGTAAAAGGTGGAACAATTTCCTCGACAGGAATTTCACCTTTATTCGCTTTTTCAACATTACCAAATAATTTTTTTAAGAATCCCATTTGCTTCTCCTTTTTGGATTTATCCGACTGAACCTTCCATTTCATAACTAATCAAGCGGTTCAGCTCAACTGCATATTCCATTGGAAGTTCTTTTGTGAAGGGCTCGACAAATCCCATGACAATCATCTCGGTTGCCTCAGATTCTGATAAACCACGACTCATGAGGTAATAGAGTTGTTCCTCTGAAATCTTAGATACTTTGGCTTCGTGCTCCAAAGCAACTTGCGAGTTGTGAATTTCATTGAATGGAATGGTATCTGACGCTGATAAGTCATCCATGATAATGGTATCACACTCGATGTGAGAAACAGATTTCTTAGAGTTCTTGTTAAAGGTTACTTGTCCGCGGTAGTCAACCTTTCCTCCGCCTTTAGCGATGGATTTAGACACGATAGAGGAGCTTGTGTGTGGAGCGTTATGGATCATCTTGGCACCCGTATCTTGGTGTTGACCAGCATTAGCAAAGGCGATCGAAAGCATGGTACCACGGGCCCCTTCTCCATCCAGATAAACAGATGGGTATTTCATGGTTGTTTTAGCACCCAAGTTCCCATCAATCCACTCAACAGTCGCATCTTTCAATGCTTTGGCACGTTTTGTTACTAGGTTATAAACGTTATCTGACCAGTTTTGGATAGTTGTATAGCGCATATAAGCTCCGTCCAAGGCAAAGATTTCTACAATGGCAGCGTGCAAGCTGTTGCTAGAATAAGTTGGTGCTGTACATCCTTCTACGTAATGGACGCTTGCTCCCTCATCAACGATAATCAAGGTACGTTCGAACTGACCTGTATTTTCGTTGTTGATACGGAAGTAGGTTTGAAGTGGAATATCTACCTTGACACCTTTTGGCACATAGATAAAGGTTCCACCAGACCATACTGCCGAGTTAAGGGCTGCCAACTTGTTATCTGTCGGCGGTACCAACTTAGCAAAGTATTGTTTAAACAAGTCTGGGTATTCCTTGAGGGCAGAATCCGTATCTGTAAAGATAATACCCAATTTCTGGAACTCTTCCTTCATGTTGTGGTATACCACTTCTGACTCGTACTGGGCAGAGGCACCAGCTAGATAAGCACGCTCAGCTTCAGGAATCCCGATACGTTCAAAGGTTTCTTTGATTTTTTCAGGAACTTCATCCCAAGAACGGGCAGGTTTATCAGAAGGTTTTTGGTAGTAGATCAAGTCATCAAAATCAATCTCTGACAAGTCTGCTCCCCAGGTTTGCATAGGCATTTTTTTGAAGGTTTCATAAGACTTCAAACGGAATTCTAACATCCACTCAGGTTCTCCCTTAGCAGCTGATAATTCGCGAATGACTTCTTCGTTCAATCCTTTTCCTGTCGATAGGACAGGCTCTACATCGTCATGGAAACCAAATTTATATTCACCAAGGTCAATTGGTTTTGGTTCTACTCTTTCTTCAGCCATAATATCCTTTCTTTCATTCTTCATTTCTACTGATTCGTAAGACAAAAGAAACTTGTCTTATTTGTTTTCTTGGTCTTCAATTGTTTTCTTAAGGGCATTCCAAGCTAGAGTTGCACACTTAATCCGTTGTGGGAATTTGGCAACACCTGATAAGAAAGCCGCGTCTCCAAGTTGGTCTTGACGCTCATCTTTTTGCCCTTGAACCATTTCAGAAAAAATAGTTGCAAGTTCTAAAATTTCTTGTTTGGTCTTGCCTAAAACTGCATCTGTCATCATACTAGCAGAGGCAGTTGAAATCGTGCATCCTGAATTTAGAAAAGCAATATCTTCCAAACGGTCCTCTGCGTCAAACTTGACAGAGAGGTTGATGACATCCCCACAGGTTGGATTATTGAGGCTGATTTGCTCAGCATCTTCCAGCTTCCCTTGGTGATGTGGATTTTTCGAATGGTCTGCCACCACTGCCATATAAAGGCTATCTAGTTTAGAAAGTGCCATTGAAAAACTCCTTTGTCTTTTGTAGGGCATCGACTAGCTTGTCACAATCTGCCTTGGTATTATAGATATAAAAACTTGCACGAGCTGTTGCTGGGACTTCCAAATATTGGAGCAAAGGTTGGGCGCAATGGTGACCGGCTCGAACTGCTACTCCTTCATAATCAAGTGCTGTAGCTAGGTCATGGGGATGAAGATCCCCTAGGTTAAAGGCAATGACACCTGAACGTTGAACCAGGTCTTGCGAACCATAAATGGTTAACCCTTCAATTTCCTTCAATTTTGGAAAGACGTATGCAATCAGTTCTTGTTCATGAGCTTCAATGGCGTCCATGCCAATCTTTTCCAGATAATCCACTGCTACAGCAAGTCCGATAGCACCTGCCATATTTGGCGTTCCAGCCTCAAATTTCCAAGGCAATTCCTTCCAACTAGCAGATTGCTCATAGACGAAATCAATCATCTCGCCACCAAACTCAACTGGTGACATTTGTTCCAGATACTTTTCTTTACCGTAAAGGACACCGATACCAGTCGGACCAGCCATCTTGTGACCTGAAAAGGCAAAGAAGTCCACATCCAAGTCCTGGACATCAATCTTCATATGTGGCGTAGACTGAGCACCATCCACCACCATGATGGCTCCAACTTGGTGGGCCAATTGCGTGATTTCCTTGATCGGATTGACCACACCAAGAACATTTGAGGCGTGAGCTAGGGAGACAAACTTGACTTTATCAGTCAATTTAGCTCGCAAGTCATCCATATCCAGAGCTCCGCCCTTGAGATAAACATAGACAAGCTCTGCTCCAGTCTTGCGGCAAGCCTCCTGCCATGGAATGATATTGGAATGATGTTCCATTACTGAGATCAAGACCTGGTCTCCCTCAGTCAGAATTTCCTCAGCGAAGCGTGCCACCCAGTTAAGACTGGTCGTCGTTCCTCTGGTAAAGAGTACTTCCTTTGTAGAGCTTGCATTGATAAACTTACGAATGGTTTCACGAGCAGCTTCATAAGAAGCTGTTGCACGTTCCGCTAAGGTATGAACACCACGGTGAACGTTGGCATTGTCCTGCTCATAGTAGCGGGTGATTGTTTCAAGAACTGCTAGTGGTTTTTGTGTCGTCGCAGCATTGTCCAGATAGACCAGAGGTTCATCGTTGACAATCTGGTCTAAAATTGGAAAATCCTTGCGAATCGCTTCTACATCTAACATAGGCTTCCCCTTAGCGTTTTGACAATTTTTCTTCGATGGTTGCAATCATTTCATCACGAACTTCCTTGACTGGAATCTCTACGATAACGGATCCAAGGAAACCACGAACAACCAAACGTTCTGCAGTTGCCTTGTCCAAGCCACGGCTCATGAGGTAGTACATGTCTTCTGGATCTACCTGACCGATAGACGCCGCGTGTCCTGCAGTAACATCATTTTCATCAATCAAAAGAATTGGGTTGGCATCTGAACGCGCCTGGTCTGAAAGCATGAGAACTCGACTTTCTTGTTGGGCATCTGCTCCTTTAGCTCCCTTGATGATGTGACCGATACCGTTGAAGGTCAAAGTTGCTTTCTCAAGAATAACCCCATGTTGGAGGATATTTCCAATAGAGTTGCAACCATAGTTGGTTACGCGAGTGTCAATCCCTTGCACCTGACGACCACTTGAAAGAGCTACAACCTTAAGATCCGCATGGCTACCATTTCCAAGCAAATCGCTATCAAAGTCTGCAACGACATTTCCTTCGTTCATGACACCAATCGCCCAGTCAATGCTTGCATCATTGCCTAGTTTACCACGACGGCTAATGTAGGCAGTGACATTTTCACCTAAACGGTCAATGGCCGCAAATTTCACTTGCGCACCAGAACGAGCAATCACTTCCACTGTGATATTGGCAGTTGCTTTTGCACTACCTCCACCTCGTGACTCTAAACGCTCCAGATAACTAATCTTGCTGTTTTTACCAGCGATAATCATAATATGCTTATTAAACGGTACATCACTATCGCTGTCTTGGTAGAAAATCCCTTCAATTGGCTCTGCAATCTCAATATTATCAGGAATGTAGAGAACAGCACCACTGTTAAAGTAAGCTGTATGGTAGGCTGCTAACTTGTCATCGTCATACTTAACAGATGACATGAAGAATTCCTCAATAAGCTCTGGAATTTCTTCTAAAGCTGAGTGGAAGTCTGTAAAGACAACACCTTGTTCAGCTAACTCAACTGGAGTTTGTTCAAAAACAGTCTGCGTTCCTACTTGCACCAACTTCAAATGGTTATCTAAAGCAGTGAAGTCAGGAACATTTGCTGAAGGCTCGCTTTCTGTAATGGTTCCATCTCCCAGATTCCAACGATGAAATTTGACACGCTCAATAACTGGTAATTCCAAACTCTCAATCTTATCAAAAGCTTTTTGACGGAGGTCAGCCAACCAGCTTGGTTCAGCGTGCATTTCTGAAAAAAGTTTAATATTCTCTTTAGTCATTTACTTCTCCTAAAAGATACGAGGGAATTACAATTCTTCCTTGTAGTCGTAGCCAAGTTCTTCAGCTAGTTTTGCGTATCCTTCACGTTCCAAACGGGCAGCCAATTCTGGACCACCAGAAAGGACCACACGACCTTCCATCATCACGTGTACCACGTCTGGTGTGATGTAGTTCAAAAGACGTTGGTAGTGAGTGATAATCATAGCACCAAATCCCTCGCCACGCATAGCATTCACACCTTTCGATACAACTTTAAGGGCGTCAATATCAAGACCTGAGTCAATCTCATCCAAAAGGGCAAAAGTTGGTTCCAACATCAAAAGCTGAAGAATTTCATTACGTTTTTTCTCACCACCAGAGAATCCTTCGTTGAGGTAACGCTCTGCCATTTCTTCTTTCATGTTGAGCAATTCCATTTTCTCGTCTAGTTTAGTGATAAACTCACGAACTGAAATCTTTTCATCATCTTCTTTACCAGCATTCATAGCTGCACGAAGAAATTCAGCGTTGGTAATTCCTGGAATTTCAGATGGGTATTGCATAGCCAGGAAAAGTCCCATACGCGCACGCTCGTCCACTTCCAACTCAAGAATATTTACGCCATCAAACAAGACCTCACCTTTGGTAACTTCATAGTTAGGGTTCCCCATGATAGCGGCAGAAAGAGTCGATTTACCAGTACCATTTGGTCCCATGATAGCTGCGATTTCTCCTGTTTTCAGAGTCAGATTGACCCCCTTCAAAATTTCTTTTCCTTCAATCTCAACGTGAAGATCTTTGATCTCTAATACTGACATGATAGTTCCTTTCTTTTTCCGGCCTACTTCCTTTATCATTAGAGAAATCACTTACATTTCTCTAAAAAATACAAGAAAAGGTCCATAAATATACTCTACTAGTATAACAAAAAAAAGCCTAAAAGGCTTTGATTTTGTTTAGAAGCTAGTGACTAATCCTTGCGGTTTAGGTGCTGATCAATGGCATCTACTATTTTCCCCATTACATAACTTAACCTAAAATTTCGAAAAAGTAGAATGGCCCAAAAGGCTGCCATGAAATAGCGACCAGTCATCCAAGCTTCATTGAAAAAATAAGTCTCAGCAGCAGTAAATAGTGCTATCACGATAAATTGTTGTCTAGTCATAGAATTATTGTACCATGAAATCCACTTTTAGTCTTCTTCGACCATGACTTTATCAGCCAGAAATTCAAATCCTTCTGGAATTAGGCTTTCTTCTTCCGCCTCTTGATCAGCTTGAGAAGACTTGTTTCTAGCTGAAAATGCTGCACGAACCTCTTTCCATTCCTCTAGGGAAATTGCCAGGATTTCAGGTGAAAATCCAGCCGCCTGGCTGAGAATATTGCCAAACATGGTATTGAGGTTATCCCGTTTCATGGTTTGCCCTGCATTGAAATTAGACTCAAAGGCTAAAATAGCATGGTGCTCGTTTGCTGCAACTGGTTGAGAACCAACAAGCAGAGCCTTATCAGGACCTGCTAATCTTTCGATTACCTCTCCCCAGGCATTCTGGAGGCGAATCAAGTTTTGCCGTGCCAAATCAGGATTTTCAACAGCTTCTTGTAGGATGGTCTGAACCTTATTACGGTCTACTCGATATACTGTCTTGGAAGTGGCTGGACGGCTAGGGACTGGCGCCACTTGTTTAGGAGCAGTTCCAACATTGGCAAGTTCTTGTTTAAGACGAGCGACTTCCTGTCTCAGTGCAGAAATTTCACTTTCGACAGCTCCTGAAAGCACTGGTTCAGGCTTAATCTCCGCTAAACGAATAGTCATCATCTCAGCATAAATCTTAGGTTGTAGACTAGCTTTCATATCCGCCAAGCTCGCAGTCGCTATTCGAATCATTTCAAAGAGACTTTCCTGAGACAAAGCTAGATTGTCCATAAAAACTGGACTATGATGAGTATTTTCGCCACCTGTCTGAACAACTAATAGATCACGCAAATACTGCAAGAGATCCGTCACAAAACGAGTCATGCTCTTTCCATTTTCAAACAAAAGGTTCAAAGAATCAAGCGCTTTTGAAACATCCTGCTGAGACAAGGCAGCTACATAGTCATCAAGTGCTGATAGACTAATGGTGCCTGTAATCTCCTCAGAGATAGCTGTCGTGAGCTCATTTCCCTGTGTTAAACTCAAGGCTTGGTCCAGAATAGACAAGGCATCCCGCATTCCACCTTCAGCTCGTCTGGCAATGATTTCCACAGCATCTGGTTCAGAACTGATATTTTCTTTTTCTAAAATATGATGAATATGTACTGTGATATCTTGCGTTCTAATCGATTTAAACTCAAAACGTTGGACACGCGATAAAATAGTTGCTGGAATCTTGTGCAATTCGGTGGTCGCCAAGATAAAGACGACATTTTGAGTTGGTTCTTCTAGGGTCTTCAAAAGCGCATTAAAGGCTCCTGTAGATAGCATATGAACCTCGTCTATGATATAGACCTTATAACGTGCCAAACTAGGTGCATAGGTGGATTTATCACGAATTTCTCGGATTTCATCAACTCCGTTATTCGAAGCTGCATCCATTTCGATAACATCTTCTAAGCTACCTTCTGTCACAGCCTGACAGATATAGCAGTTATTACATGGTTCTCCGTCCACTTGGTTCGGACAGTTCATAGCCTTGGCAAAAATCTTGGCTACACTGGTCTTCCCAGTTCCACGAGGTCCTGAGAAAAGATAAGCATGACTAATCTTTTCCTGCTCGACCGCTTGTTTTAGGGTTTTAGCCACAACCTCTTGGCCTACCAGTTGTGAAAAAGTCTGGCTTCTATATTTTCGATAAAGTGCTTGATACATTAGGCTTTCTCCTCAAACATCGTAAAGTCCCATTCTGTCTTCTCAAGCAAAATAGCGACAAATTGTTCCAAGTAATCACGGTCAACGGCATTGTAATCATCAATAAGTGAAGAATCTAGGTCTAAGACACCCAGCAATCGACCATTCTTGAGCATGGGAACCACGATTTCACTCTTTGCCATACTATCACAAGAAATGTAGTTTGGATAGGTGCTCACATCGCCAACCAAAACAGTCTCTTGAAACTCAGCAGCTTCTCCACACACGCCTTTCCCAAGCGGAATGCGAATACAAGAAACACCACCCTGAAAAGGCCCTAAAACCAACTCGCTACCATCAAACAGATAAAATCCTGCAAATACAGTATTCGGAAAGCGAGATTTTAGGAGGGCACTAGCATTCGAAAGATTGGCAAGAACATTGCTCTCACCTTCAAGTAAATAAGAGAGTTCCTCATTTAAAAATTGATATTGTGATTGTTTTTCTGAATCTAACATAGAACTATTATATCAAAAATGAGAAAGAGACAAAAGAAAAATCCCTTGTTTTAAACAAAGGATTTTGTGATTATCAATTTGATTAAAGTTCGATATCACCGAACAAATCAGCCATTGAGAATCCTGTTTGTGTTTCTGGAAGTTCGAAATCACGTTTTTCTTGACGTTTTGGACGACGTGGACGAGCAGCACGTTTTTCTTCTTTTTGTCCTTCTTCTTGAGCTGGACGTTCTTCAAGAGCTTTGATAGAAAGAGATACGCGTTCTGCGTCAGCGTTAACATCAAGTACTTTAACAGTAACTTCTTGACCAACAGTAAGAGCTTCTTTTGGATTTTCGATACGTTTGTGTGAAATTTGTGATACATGAACAAGTCCATCGATACCTGGCAATACTTCAACAAATGCACCGAAGTCAGTCAAACGTTTAACTGTTCCTTCTACTACATCACCTTTAGCCAATTTTTGCTCAACGCCATCCCATGGTCCAGGTGTTGTTGCTTTAAGTGAAAGTGATACGCGTCCTTCTTCTTCGTTAAGATCAAGGATCTTCACTTCGATTTCTTCACCAACAGTTACAACTGATTTAGGTGATACGTTACGTTCGTGTGACAATTCAGTCAAGTGAACCAATCCATCAACTCCACCAAGGTCGATGAAAGCACCAAAGCTAGTGATACGAGCAACTTTACCAGTTACGACATCACCAACAGCCAATTTACCGAATACTTCAGCACGAGCTGCTGCAGTAGCTGCTTCAACAACTTCACGACGTGAAAGGATGAAACGGTTTTCTTTAGGATCAACTTCTTTGATTTTAGCATCAAATTCTTGGCCTACGAAACGCTCAGTGTTACGTACGAAACGAGTATCCAACATTGAAGCTGGGATAAATCCACGAACACCTTCAAATTCTACTGCAAGTCCACCTTTAACGGCACGAGTTCCTTTAACAGTAACAACTTCTTCTTCGCGTCCTACAAGTTTGTCCCATGCTTTGCGAGCTTCAAGGCGTTTTTTAGATACAAGGTATGTAACTGTATCAGTATCTTTACCAACTACTTGACGAAGTACAAGAACATCCAATACTTCTCCTACTTTCACAAAGTCATTGATATCTGCATCGCGATCGTTTGTCAATTCGCGAAGAGTCAAGACACCTTCAACACCAGTCCCAGAGATTGCAACGTTAGCTTGAGTCGCATCAACTGTCAATACTTCAGCACTAACAACATCACCAGGCTCAACTTGGCTAACGCTATTTAGCAAATCTTCAAATTCGTTCATCTAAAAAATCCTCCAACAATCAAGTTTTTCCAAACTTGACATACTTATAATTTTTTTCCTAAGCACCCGCAAAGACATGTTCATATCGTTCACGTCTTTCAATTATAAAAATAAAATACCCTAAGATATTTTTCTTTTTATCTTGAATTTATTACCTAAGAACTGGGGTAGCTGGATTCGAACCAACGCATGAGGGAGTCAAAGTCCCTTGCCTTACCGCTTGGCTATACCCCATTGATAAATGGAGAGAGAGGGATTCGAACCCCCGAACCCGAAGGAGCGGATTTACAGTCCGCCGCGTTTAGCCTCTTCGCTATCTCTCCAATGTTTAACGAGAACTATTATATCATGAAATTTTCAATAAAACAAGTATTATTTTGTCAAATTATAGTTTTCAATCAAAATTTCCACAGCTTTTTCAAGTTTTTTATAAAAACTATCGACATTTCCATTCTTTATGATGGCAAATTGGTTATCTAATTCGGCAATTTCTCCAATGACCTTTTTCCCGATCGTCAAAACGTATCCTTCATAGCTGTCTTTTCCAACAGTCACTTTTGCATCTGTTAATTGGATTTCAATTTTCTTATCTTTTTTACTCATACTGTACCTCTTTTCACTTTTTCTATTGTACAAGAAAAAGCTAAAACTAGCAAGAAAAAACTCCATTTCAGCTATTACAACTGCTATGGAGCTCTTCTTTATTTCATATCTTTTAGTCCACTTTGACAATCCATCCCTCTGGTGCTTCCACATCACCAAATTGGATACCAGTCAATTCATCATAGAGTTTACGTGTAACAGGACCTACTTCTGTTTCACTATAGAAAACATGGAAATCATCACCATGTTGGATGCCTCCAATTGGCGAAATAACCGCTGCTGTTCCACAAGCACCTGCCTCTACAAAACGCTCCAAATTATCGATTGGGACATCACCTTCAATCGGAGTCAAGCCCAAGCGATGTTCTGCCAAGTAAAGCAAAGAATACTTGGTAATAGATGGTAAGATAGATGGACTCAATGGCGTAACAAATTCATTGTCTGCCGTGATTCCAAAGAAGTTGGCTGATCCGACTTCTTCAATCTTTGTATGTGTAGATGGGTCTAGGTAGATAACATCTGAAAATTGGCGTGACTTGGCCATCTTACCTGGAAGGAGACTAGCAGCATAGTTTCCACCTACCTTGGCCGCACCTGTACCATTCGGAGCTGCACGGTCGTATTCATCCTGAATCAAGAAGTTGGTTGGAACTAAACCACCTTTAAAATAGTTACCAACCGGCATAGCAAAGATGGTGAAAATATACTCTTCTGCTGGTTTTACCCCAATAATATCCCCAACACCAATCAACAGCGGACGAAGATAAAGAGTTCCACCTGTTCCATATGGTGGGACGTATTCTTCATTTGCACGCACAACTGCTTTACAAGCTTCTACAAACATTTCTGTCGGAACTTGTGGCATCAAAAGACGGTCACAAGTACGTTGCAAACGCTTAGCATTTTCGTCAGGACGGAACAATTGAACACTGTCGTCCTTGGTACGATAGGCTTTCAATCCCTCAAATGCTTGCTGTCCATAGTGGAGACTTGGAGAAGACTCTGAAATATGCAAGGTTGCATCCTCTGTCAATTCTCCTTGATCCCATTGACCATTTTTGTAGTGAGCGATATAACGGTAAGGTAGTTTCATATAAGCAAATCCAAGGTTTTCCCAATCAATTGCAACTGTCATGTGTTTCTCCTTTATACTATTCAAACTATGTGTTCTATTCTACACTTTTCTAGTAAAATTTCAAGTATTATTTGTAATTTTCTGAAAATTTTTTCAACATAAAGAAATCAGCCCTCTGGACTGATTTTTTTATGAATTCGCTTTATCCTCTTTAAAGATTTCTTTGAGGTAAGCATCGAAAACTTCCTCATCTGAAATGGTGTCTGAAATAAAGCTTCCATTGCTAGTACGTTCTGACAAGTTGAGATCTTGCAATCGACTCTCATAGATTGTTCCCTTGTTAGATTGAACAAGTAACGTTTGGTCGTTTTCTTCTACTTCTGTACTAAAAAGATCACCAACGAAACCTTGCTCTGCAACTGCTCCAGCCAAGAAGACACGATGCGGTTTGTTTTTCAACTCACGCAAGACTTGTAGGCCTCGTTTAGCACGGCTGGTCGCCGGAATTTCCTCACAAGAGACGCGTTTCAAGCTACCACGTTGGGTCAAGAGGTAGAAGGATGAAGTGTTACAGATAAAGGCAGCCTGAAGTGCATCATCTGCTTTCAGGTTCATAGCCTTGACACCTGCAGCCTTGGCACCAACAATCGGAACCTCTTCGATATTGAAACGAAGGGCGTAACCGTTTTGACTAATCAAAAGAACATCATCTAGTTTAATCGGAGCCACTGCTACAATCTGGTCTGTCTCGTCTTTGAGTTTAGCGTACTTAACAGACTTCGACTTGTAGGTCCGCCATGGAGAGAATTCTTTGCGTTCTACACGCTTGATTTGACCAAGGCGAGTTGCTGCAAAATAAGTTGTCGCATCATCAAACTGATCCACGACTTCTGCATGAAGGATTTCTTCGTTCGTTTCAAAGTTTGTAATGGTCTGGCTCAGATGCTCTCCGATATCCTTCCAACGAATATCTGCCAATTCGTGGATTGGTCGATAGATGACATTCCCAAGAGTCGTGAACATCAAGAGGTGCTGGGTTGTCTTAGCAGCTTGAACAAAGATCAAACGATCATCATCACGTTTACCAATTTCTTCCAGAGTGGATGCCGCAAAGGAACGTGGGCTAGTACGCTTGATATAGCCTGCCTTGGTTACGCTGACATAGGTATCTTCCTCGGCAATCAAACTAGCTGTATCAATCTCAATTACGTTTGCTGTATCTTCTAAAGCACTCAAACGTGGAGTCGCAAATTTCTTCTTGACCTCACGAAGCTCTTTCTTCATGAGATTGTACATGGTCCGTTCATCACCGATAATGGCCGCAAGCATGGCAATTTTTTCACGAAGTTCCGCTTCTTCTTCCTGCAAGACAACCACGTCTGTATTGGTCAAACGGTAAAGTTGTAAGGTAACGATGGCCTCAGCCTGCTCCTCTGTGAATTCATAGCTGACCTTGAGATTTTCCTTGGCGTCAGCCTTATTTTCAGAAGCACGGATAAGAGCAATGACTTCATCTAAGATAGAGATAACACGAATCAAACCTTCTACGATATGGAGACGTTTTTCAGCCTTTTCCTTGTCAAAGCGAGAACGTGCCAAGATGACTTCACGACGGTGGGCAATATAGCTAGATAAGATAGGCACAATTCCAACCTGACGAGGGGTGAAATTGTCAATCGCAACCATGTTAAAGTTGTAGTTGATTTGCAAGTCAGTATACTTGAAAAGGTAGTTGAGAACAAGCTCGGTGTTCGCATCTTTCTTGAGCTCGATAGCAATGCGAAGACCGTCACGGTCAGACTCATCACGAACCTCAGCGATACCTGCTACCTTGTTATTAACACGAACTTCATCAATTTTCTTGACTAAGTTAGCCTTATTAATTTCATAAGGAATCTCAGTGATAACGATTTGTTCCTTACCACCTTTCAGTTTCTCGATTTCAGTCTTGGAACGAACAACCACGCGCCCCTTACCCGTTTCATAGGCCTTCTTGATCTCGTCACGGCCTTGGATGATAGCGCCTGTAGGAAAGTCTGGCCCAGGCAAGAATTCCATCAACTTATCGACCTTAGCAGTTGGGTGATCAATCATATAAACCGTAGCATCAATAACCTCAGCCAAATTATGCGGTGGAATATCTGTGGCATAACCAGCTGAAATACCTGTTGAACCATTGACTAAGAGGTTTGGAAAGGCTGCTGGTAAGACAGTTGGCTCTTTCTCCGTATCGTCAAAGTTCCAAGCAAAGGGAACTGTCTTTTTATCGATATCCTGAAGAAGGTAGCCTGCAATCTCTGACAAACGAGCTTCCGTATAACGCATAGCTGCAGGCGGATCTCCGTCCATAGAACCATTGTTACCGTGCATTTCAACCAAAATCTCACGGTTCTTCCAGTCCTGAGACATACGAACCATAGCATCATAAATGGAAATATCTCCATGTGGGTGGAAATTACCCATGATGTTCCCGACAGACTTGGCAGACTTACGGTAGCTCTTATCAAAAGTATTGCCATCCTTATTCATCGAATAAAGAATACGGCGTTGAACCGGCTTCAATCCATCCCTAATGTCTGGTAAAGCCCGGTCTTGAATGATGTACTTGGAGTAGCGACCAAAGCGCTCTCCCATGATGTCCTCTAAGGACATATTTTGGATATTACTCATATAGGATACAAAGCCCGTAAAATGCAAAGTGAAAATAGGAAATTCTTACCGTGAGCGATGCTCACAAGAGAATTTATCTTTTTCACACAGCATTTAGGGCGTGTTCAACTCCTTTCAAAGAATGTAGAGTGGTTTTTATAGAATAAGGGATAATTTACAGAAATTAGTCCCGTGTTCAGTTACTATTTATAACTAAACTATCTTTTCTGTAGTTTAATCTTTTAAATTATATACTTCATTTAGTTAGTGATTTGAAAGTCTCTCCTCAGCATACTGAATCATCTTCTCAGCTACTTCCATATCATAGTCAAATCCCATCTTTTGAGCAAGAATTTGAGCTTCTTTGTGGAAGAGATTCATTGTGGAGAATAGGGATTGAGTGATTTTCTCTACACTTGAAAAATCAAGGAGAGCAGAGAATTCCTTCTCTTTCTCAGCAGATAAATACTGGAAAAGATACTTGTAGTTCTTGCCGATATCGACTGTTCCCCAATCACTTGCTACCTGCCAGGCCATAACTTTTAAGAGTTCTTGTTGACAAATACCGTAAAGATGGTCAGTCGCATAGATGACTTGATTGCGACAGATTCCCTTGACCACATAGGCGGAAACCCACCAAAATTCATTGCAGGCTTTTTCAAAATCAATCGGGCTAGCTGGATTCGTCCAGTAACGTTGAGGACTTGTAGTATGGGACTCAAACAAGCCTTTCTCATCTTTCAAAACTGTATAATCAGCCTCACTATCCACCCACTCTTGAATGTGGTCTTTGGGGCAGAGCGTCAAATCAATCCGATTGCCATCTTCAAAGAGCATGAGATAGAGGCGACGGTGACCAAGCAAGACATGCTGCTCGATAATACGTTTGCCAAACTGGTCCAACCAAGAAAAATTCCTCGTCAGATTATCTAAATCGTCCACAACATAAACAACATCGTAGTCCTGAAACTCATCTTTTGGAGCTTTTGTATCCGTTCGTGAACCAGATAGAGCGACAGCCTCAACTTGTAAAGATTTAGCAATCTGTGAAATCGCATCAAGCATTTCTGTTTCAGTTCTCATCTTTCACTCCTTCAACACTTAGAGCTATTTGAAATTGTTTTTTATTATAAATTATAAACAATCGGTCATCTCCGACATTAGCTAAGCAATTAATCTCTATCCCCTACCAAAAAGTATTCTTGTCTTACTGATTTCGTTTGGTGTAATGGAGATAGAGAGGAGGAAGATAGGAAACTAGAATCATCAAAATCATTACCAAGAATGTCAACAGATGGATCTGAACTAAATTTACCACATACCATCCCAGAATACCTACAGATAGGGGGCCCAAAACATAGGATAGGAAAATCAAAAGAGCCTTCCACCGTTTCTCCGGATAGACATAACACAATCGAATAAGTGTGTAGATTAAGGCTCCTGCTATCAAAGGAAAACCAAATAAAATCATGACAAAGGATGCCACTAAAGAACCGGATTCTGAGGAATCCATATTGAATAAAAGCATCAAGATCATAAACAAGGTAAATACAATCGGTGCATATAAACCTTGGAAACTTTTTTTTCGACTATTGATGTAGAATGCAAGAATAGCCGAGGGTAAAGAAACTAAGAAAATTAAACCCAAGTAACTTCCAAAAATCGAATGTCCTGAACTATTCATTATTCACACTCCTTAAAACACTGTCGCTTCTTCCAGCGTAAACTTGACATTATCTTCAATCCACTTGCGGCGTGATTCAACCTTGTCTCCCATGAGGACATTGACACGGTGTTCAGCGCGGGCTAGGTCTTCGATTGTGACACGGATAAGAGTGCGGGTTTCTGGATTCATCGTTGTTTCCCAGAGTTGGTCCGCATTCATCTCACCAAAACCCTTGTAGCGTTGGAAGACAACTTCCACTTGAAAACCATTGTCTTCTCCTTCAAAGTATAGGGCTGGCGTCAAGGTTTCCTCAGCTTCATTATTGAAAGTAGTTAACTTGGAAATAGATTAGCAAACTTTACCTGTATAATTTTTGATAGCTGTGATATAATTCAAAATCCAACAATCCTGTCACAGTTTCTATAAAACGAAATCTTACTTTGCTTATTAGCTGAAATAACCTAATGTTTAGTTAAAATTAAAGATTAACCTTTTTGTCATTTTACTGATCTTTTTTAAATTCGAAGCCTTGACCATTAGTAGCAGAAAGTCCGTCTGAATTAAATATTTCAAGATGAATTGTATCTTTATCTTTCTTTTCAACCTGATATCGAATTCCATTATCATCAACTAAGTTTACAACCGAATCTTTACGATCCTTTACTTCTAGATCCTCAGCTATTTTGCTTTCACCACTTAAAATAGTCCACTTCCCACTTTCTTCTTTAAATTCATACTTAGAATTTGTTTGATTACTAGTCCATGTACCTTTTAGCCAGGCCTCCTTCGAGGCACAAGCAGATAAAATAACAGCCATAAAAGCAACTAATAGAACAGCATATATTTTTTTCATCATAACTCCTTTGTAATTCTAAAATTTATTAAAATACTGTCGCTTCTTCAAGCGTAAACTTGACATTATCCTCAATCCACTTGCGGCGTGGTTCGACCTTGTCTCCCATGAGGACATTGACACGGCGTTCGGCGCGTGCTAAGTCTTCAATCGTGACACGGATGAGGGTACGGGTTTCAGGATTCATAGTCGTTTCCCAGAGCTGGTCTGCATTCATCTCACCAAGACCTTTGTAGCGTTGGAGAGTGGCTCCTTTGCCAAATTGCTTGCGGAGTTCTTCTAGCTCTCCGTCCGTCCAAGCATAGGCCACTTCTTCTTTCTTGCCTTTGCCTTTGGACATCTTGTAAAGAGGCGGAAGGGCGATATAGACATGTCCTGCCTCAACTAGGGGACGCATGTAGCGATAAAAGAAGGTTAAGAGGAGGGTTTGAATGTGGGCACCATCGGTGTCCGCATCGGTCATGATAATGATCTTATCATAGTTAGCATCTTCAAGGGAAAAGTCTGCTCCTACACCAGCACCAATGGTATAAATCATGGTGTTGATTTCTTCATTTTTGAGGATATCAGCCATCTTGGCCTTGGCTGTATTGATGACCTTACCACGAAGAGGTAAGATAGCTTGGAACTTACGGTCACGGCCTTGCTTGGCAGAACCACCGGCAGAGTCCCCCTCGACTAGGTAGAGTTCATTCTTTGCAGGGTTTTTAGACTGGGCTGGGGTCAATTTTCCAGACAACAAGCCCTTGTCCTTCTTGTTTTTCTTACCATTTCGGCTCTCATCACGCGCCTTGCGAGCCGCCTCACGCGCATCACGCGCCTTGATAGCCTTACGAATGAGATTGGAAGCCAGTTCCCCATTTTCCATAAGGAAGAAAGTCAACTTATCAGCCACAATCCCATCCACAACTGGACGAGCCAGAGGGCTTCCTAGTTTATCCTTGGTCTGACCTTCAAACTGGAGGTGTTCTTCCGGAACTAGAATAGAAAGAACGGCTGCTAATCCTTCACGGTAATCTGACCCTTCAAGATTTTTATCTTTTTCCTTGAGGAGCCCTGTCTTACGAGCGTAGTCATTCATGACCTTGGTAATGGCTGACTTGAGTCCTGTCTCATGAGTTCCACCATCCTTGGTACGAACGTTATTGACAAATGATAGAATGTTATCTGAAAATCCATCATTGTACTGGAGGGCAACTTCCACTTGGAAACCATTGTCTTCGCCTTCAAAGTATAGGACTGGCGTCAAGGTTTCCTTGTCTTCATTGAGGTAAGAAACAAAGTCTTGTACCCCGTTCTCATAATGAAATTCGATTGCTTCATCTGTTCGCTTATCTGTCAAAGACAAGGTAACGTTTTTCAAAAGGAAGGCTGACTCATTGAGACGTTCTGAAATGGTATTGTACTTGAAATCAGTTGTAGAAAAGATCGTCGCGTCAGGCATGAAGGTAACCTTGGTACCTGTCTTAGACTTGGGTGCTGTACCAATTTTCTTCAAGGTTGTAACAGGTTTTCCGCCATTTTCAAAACGTTGCTTGTAGACTGTACCGTCACGAGTAATTTCAACTTCTAACCAGCTTGATAGGGCATTAACGACTGAGGACCCCACCCCGTGGAGACCACCAGATGTCTTATAACCACCTTGACCGAATTTTCCTCCAGCGTGGAGAATGGTAAAGATAACTTCAACAGTTGGAATTCCCATGGCGTGCATCCCAGTCGGCATCCCTCGACCATGGTCTTGAACGGTTAGACTGCCGTCTTTATTAATCGTCACATCAATGCGATCACCAAATCCAGACAAGGCTTCATCTACTGCATTGTCCACGATTTCCCAGACTAGATGATGGAGACCAGCACCGTCGGTCGATCCAATATACATCCCTGGACGTTTACGGACCGCATCCAACCCTTCTAGCACCTGAATGGCGTCATCATTGTAGTTATTAATATTGATTTCCTTTTTTGACACAAGGAACCTCCTATTTGTTCATCTTTTCTATTTTACAGGTTTTCTAGCGATTTTGCAAAGCTTTTCCCTTTCAGCTGTCACAATTTCACAGGATATTCTCTGACTTTCCACAGCATTTCATGGTATAATAGGTCTATGATGACATTTGTATTATTAATTCTAGCTTATTTGCTAGGTTCGATTCCGTCTGGTCTCTGGATTGGACAAGCTTTCTTTCAAACAAATCTGCGTGAACATGGTTCTGGAAACACCGGAACAACCAATACTTTCCGAATTTTAGGTAAGAAAGCGGGTATGGCAACCTTTGTGATTGACTTCTTTAAAGGAACCTTGGCCACTCTCCTTCCAATCCTTTTCCACCTTCAAGGTGTATCACCTCTTGTATTTGGACTTTTGGCTGTGATTGGACATACTTTCCCTATCTTTGCAGGGTTTAAAGGGGGCAAGGCTGTCGCAACTAGCGCTGGAGTTGTTTTCGGATTTGCGCCTGTATTCTGTCTCTATCTAGCAATCGTATTCTTTGGAAGCCTCTATCTAGGTAGTATGATTTCACTGTCTAGCGTTACTGCTTCTATCGCAGCCGTTATCGGAGTTCTCCTATTTCCACTATTTGGATTTATCCTGAGCAGCTATGACCCCCTCTTCATTCTGATTATCCTAGCACTTGCTAGCTTGATTATCATTCGTCACAAGGATAATATCGCACGCATCAAAAATAAAACTGAAAATCTTGTCCCTTGGGGATTGAACCTAACCCATCAAAATCCTAACAAATAAAACGCCAGTTTGAACTGACGTTTTTTTGTATGCTTATTTTGACTTGATGTAGTTGATACCGTCTGCCTTAGGCGCAACTGCTTTTCCAAAGAAGGCTGCTAAGACAAGGATGGTCAAGACATAAGGGGCGATTTGAAGGTAAACCGCTGGCACTCCTTGTAGGAAAGGTAATTGAGAACCAATAACTGCCAAACTTTGTGAAAGTCCAAAAAAGAGACTAGAAAGCATAGCACCGATTGGGTTCCATTTACCAAAGATCATCGCAGCAAGGGCGATAAAACCAGGACCGACAATAGTCGTTACTGAGAAGTTGACAGAAATGGATTGAGCATAAATCGCTCCCCCAATTCCACCAAGGAAACCTGAAATAACAACCCCAAGATATCTCATTTTGTAGACATTGATCCCCAAGGTATCCGCTGCCTGAGGGTGTTCACCAACAGAGCGAAGGCGAAGACCAAAGCGGGTCTTGAAGAGGATAAACCAAGCAAGGAAAGAGAAGGCAATCGCGATATAACCTAGTAGACTGGTTGACTTGAAGAAGATATCTCCAATCACAGGGATATCAGCCAAAACTGGGAAATCAAAACGTCCAAAAGTCTGGCTTAAGTTATCCGTTTGTCCTTTGTTATAAAGAACTTTAACCAAGAAAACTGCTAGGGCAGGAGCCATCAAGTTCAATACTGTACCACTGACAACATGGTCCGCACGGAAATGAACTGTAGCGACTGCATGGATGAGGGAGAAAATAGCTCCCACGATACCAGCAACTAACAAGGAAATCCAAGGAGTAGCTGCTCCAAGTTGTTCTGCAAATTCAAGGTTAAAGACAACCCCAGAAAAGGCTCCCATAACCATAATTCCTTCAAGACCGACGTTAACGACACCACCACGTTCAGAGAAAACGCCCCCGATACTCGTAAAAATAAGTGGTGCTGAGTAAATCAGCATAGAAGAGACCAAGAGGGTGAGTAATGTTGTAATAGACATCCTTACTTACCTCCTTTAACTTGTTTTTTAGGTTTGACAAAGCGTTCGATAATATAGTGAACGCTGACAAAGAAGATAATAGACGCTGTTACAATGCTAACAAGCTCAGACGGAACTTGCGCTGCGTTCATACCCGGTGCTCCTACTTGCAAAACTCCAAATAAGAAGGCTGCAAAGAGAATTCCAATTGGTGAATTTCCAGCAAGCAAACTAACTGCCATCCCGTTAAATCCGATAGCCAATGATGATCCCTGAACGTAAACGTTTTGGAAAGTTCCAAGACCTTCGACCGCTCCACCAAGACCAGCCAAGGCACCAGAGATAATCATTGATAGGATGATTGTACGTTTTGCTGAAATACCAGCGTACTCTGAAGCGTGGGGATTAAGACCAACTGCACGAATTTCAAAACCGAGAGTCGTTTTCTTGAGCAAGAACCAAATCACGCCAACAGCAATGATTGCAAAGAAGATTCCGATATTCATACGAGAATTTCCAGTCAACTCTGATAACCATGGTGTCTGGTATGTAGCATTGGCACTAACACGAATCGTTGAGTCTGTACTTTGCATAATATCTTTAGGAAAGGCATGAATAAAGGCATTTCCCACATACAATACAATGTAGTTCATCATGATGGTCACGATAACCTCTGACGTACCCAGATAGGCTCTGAGGATACCTGGAATCGCACCAACAATTCCACCTGCGATCAAAGCAATGATCACTGTCAATGGAATCAAAACGAGACGAGGCATATCTGGATTTGACAAGGCAAACCAACCACTGAGAATCCAGCCTGCAAGTGCTTGACCAGGAAGTCCAACATTAAAGAAACCTGCTCGACTGGCAACTGCGAAACCAAGACCTATCAAGACAAGAGGACCCATGGCACGGAAAATTTCTCCAATTCCACGGAGGCTACCAAAAGCTGTATAGAACAACTCCTCATAACCCCAGATAGCATCATATCCGAAGATCCACATGACAATGGCTCCGAGCAAGATTCCTAAGAATACGGAAATCAAGGGAACCGAAATTTGTTGTAATTTTTTAGACATCACTCTTCTCCTTTCCCAAGTTTCCACCTGCCATCAAGACACCAAGTTCTTGTTTGTTAGTTGTTTCTGGCGATACAATACCTTGAATTTTACCATCGTGAATAACAGCAATTCGGTCTGAGACATTTAAAATCTCATCCAATTCAAAGCTGACAACAAGGACAGCCTTCCCGTTATCACGTTCTTCAATCAAACGTTTGTGGATATATTCAATGGCACCGACATCCAAACCACGAGTTGGCTGGCTGACGATAAGGAGATCAGGATCTCGGTCAATCTCACGAGCAATAATTGCTTTTTGTTGGTTTCCTCCTGAAAGAGCTGCCGCTGGAACAAATTCGCTTGCCGCACGGACGTCAAATTCTTTCATTAATTTCTTAGCATGTGAAGTGATATTGGCATAGTTCAAGATACCATTCTTGCTGAGTGGTTCTTTGTAGTAGGTTTGAAGAGCGATATTTTCTGAAATCATCATCTCCAAAATCAAGCCATCCCGGTGGCGGTCTTCAGGAACATGCCCCACACTGAGTTCTGTAATTTGTCGAGGATGCATCCCCACGATTGATTTGCCTTTTAATTCAACGCTACCTGACTCAACCTTACGAAGGCCTGTAATGGCTTGAATGAGTTCAGATTGACCATTGCCATCAATACCTGCAATACCGACAATTTCACCAGCACGAATATCTAAGGAGAGATTTTTTACTGCTGGTACACCGCGGTTTTCATTGACAACCAAGTCTTTGATAGACAAGACCACTTCTTTGGGTTGTGGTGCCTGTTTTTCCGTTTTAAAGGAAACTGAGCGTCCAACCATCATTTCTGCCAAGTCCGCATTGGATGCTCCTGCGATTTCAACTGTCTGGATTGATTTCCCGCGACGAATAACCGTCACTCGATTGGATACCGCACGAATCTCATCCAGTTTATGGGTAATCAAAATGATAGACTTCCCTTCTTTGACAAGGTTTTTCATGATTGCCATCAACTCATCGATCTCTGAAGGAGTCAATACGGCTGTCGGTTCGTCAAAGATAAGGATATCAGCACCACGATAGAGTGTTTTCAAGATTTCTACGCGTTGTTGGGCACCAACGGAAATATCCGCCACCTTAGCAGCAGGATCCACTGCCAAACCATAACGTTCAGAAAGAGCCTTGATTTCTTTAGTAGCACCAGCTATGTCTAGAACACCATTTTTAGTGATTTCACTCCCTAAAATGATATTCTCAGCTACTGTAAAAGCCTCAACCAACATGAAATGTTGGTGAACCATCCCAATTCCAAGACCAGCGGCTTTAGATGGTGAGTCTAGTTTTACAACCTGACCATTCACCACAATTTCACCACTCGTTGGTTCAAGAAGTCCTGCCAGCATATTCATCAGAGTGGATTTACCCGCTCCATTTTCTCCTAAAAGTGCATGGATTTCACCTTTTCGCAGTTGCAAGTTGATTTTGTCGTTTGCTACAAATTCACCAAACACCTTGGTAATATCCCGCATCTCAATGACATTTTCGTGTGCCATATGCTCTTCCTTTCAGAGGTTTATTTTATTTCAATAAAACCTGCTAATCACATTAACAAGCTCTATTGAGACAAAAATTGCCTCAATTCTTAAAGAAGCGACCGATGGCCGCTTCCTAAGAAATGACTTTTATCCATTATTTTTCAGGAACTTTTACGCTTCCGTCAAGGATCTTAGCTTTTGCATCTTCAACAGCTTTTTTACCTTCTTCTGAAAGGTTTGTTACTGCTAGCTCAACCCCTTTATCTTTCAATGAGTAAACAATCACTTGTCCACCAGGGAATTCACCTTTTTCTGTTTTGTTGGCAATATCTTTTACAGTTGTACCGACTTGTTTCAATGTAGATACAAGAACGAAGTTAGATTCTTTACCATCTTTAGAAGTGTATTTACCTTCTGCTGCTTGGTCACGGTCTACACCGATAACCCAAACTTTTTCGTCATCGTTTTTGTTTTCATTCAATGATTTTGCTTCCGCAAAGACACCAGCACCTGTACCACCAGCTGCTTGGTAGACAACGTCTGCACCGGCAGCGTATTGAGCTGCTGCAATTGTTTTACCTTTGGCAGCATCACCAAATGAACCAGCGTAGTCAACTTGGACTTTGATAGATGGGTCTACTGACTCAACACCAGCTTTGAATCCAGCTGCAAAACGTGAAATAACTTCAGATTCGATACCACCTACAAAACCAACTTGTTTTGTTTTCGTAGTTTTCGCTGCTGCAACACCAGCAAGGTAAGCTGCTTCGTTATCCGCAAATCTTACGCTCGCAACATTATTTTGACCTTCAATCACATCATCAATCAAGACATAGTTTAGGTCAGAGTGGTCTTTTGCTGCTTCCTCAACTGCATTGTGAAGGGCAAAACCAACACCGAAGATCAGGTTGTAACTTCCAGCCGCTTGTTGCAAGTTGTTAGCATAGTCTGCTTCGCTTGTTGATTGGAAGTAAGTGTAACCTTTATCTTTAGAAAGATTGTGTTCTTTACCCCAGTCTTGCAAACCTTCCCAAGCTGATTGGTTAAATGATTTATCATCAACACCACCAGTATCTGTTACGATTGCTGCTTTGGTCTTCATTTCTGATGAAGATGAAGCTGCGTTACGAGAAGAGCGGTTACCACATGCAGCAAGTCCAACTGCTGCTACTGCAACTAGACCAAGGCCTAGCCATTGTTTCTTGTTCATTACTGAACCTCCTAAATAAGATGTGCAACGATGTTGCAAGTATGGATTGGTTGGCCACAAGGACCGCATCACTCAGAGAGTGACTCAGACTAGTTTAAGTCTGTAAATGAGTATGGAAGTAACTCCCCGACCGTCATCTCGACCGTCGATTTATCTTTAGCGACTAAAGTCACTTTTAGATCTTGTTCAAAAAATTCAACCATGACCTGGCGACAAGCACCACATGGCGAGATGGGTTTTTCAGTTTGTCCGTAGACAATCAACTCTGAAAACTCCCGTTGCCCCTCCGAAACTGCTTTAAAAATAGCAGTACGTTCTCCACAATTAGTCAAAGGATAGCTAGCATTCTCGATGTTCACACCCGTATAAATACTACCATCCTTGGCTACTAAGACAGCTCCGATGGGAAAGTGAGAATAGGGGACATAGGCTTGTTTGCTGGTTTCAATTGCTAGTTCAATCAACTCAGTAGTCGCCATCTGCCAATTCTCCTTTTAAGATTGCTACACCAGCAGATGTTCCGATACGGGTAGCGCCTGCTTCCACAAAAGCGACAGCATCTGCATATGAACGAGCTCCACCAGCCGCCTTAACTCCCATATCTGGCCCGACTGTTTCACGCATCAACTGAACATCCTCAATAGTGGCACCACCAGTTGAAAATCCAGTTGATGTTTTGACAAAGTCAGCTCCCGCTTTCTGGGATAATTGGCAGGCCACAACCTTTTCATCGTCTGTTAACAAGCAAGCTTCAATAATGACCTTAACCAACTTGTCACCACTTGCTTCTACGACAGCACGGATGTCCGATTCAACTAAATCCAGATTGCCTGATTTGAGGGCACCGACATTGATAACCATATCAATCTCATCTGCGCCGTTTTGGACAGCTTCCTTTGTTTCAAAAGCTTTCACAGCTGAAGTTGTTGCTCCCAAAGGAAAACCTACTACTGTACAAACTTTTACATCTGAGCCTTCAAGCCCTGTTTTCGCATGTTTAACCCATGTGGGATTGACACAAACGCTGGCAAAGTCATACTCACGCGCTTCAGATAGCAAACGATCAATTTGTTCTTGACTTGCATCTTGCTTTAAAAGCGTATGATCGATATATTTATTTAACTTCATATTCGGATTCTCCCTGGTTTTATGAGATAATTTCTATAATTTCTCGTAAACTTTGCACTCCATCATTTATTTTAACATATTTTTGAAATTCTGTAACTAGTTCAGAAGAAATTTTTCCATTTGTATAAACTTTTGCAACAATTTCTCCTTTTTGAACGGAGTCTCCAACTTTCTTTTCAAAAACAATCCCTGTTTCATAGTCCAAGTCATCAGACTTGACTGCACGACCAGCTCCTAGTCTCATGGCATAGAGCCCAAATTCCATAGCTGGAAGGGCTGAAATAACACCTGTATCTTGAGCTAGAATTTCCAGCACATGGGCAACTTTGACGGGGCGATAAAGATCTTCTAAATCACCGCCTTGTGCTGCTACCATTTCTTCAAACTTAGCCAGTGCTTGGCCATTCTCAAGATGTTGACGGATTTCCTCGATCGTTTTCTCAACATCAGCCAAGCCAAGCATAATCTGAGCTAGCTCGCAGATAAAGTGACTAATATCTTCTCGGCCTTTTCCTTGGAGAATCTCGATTGCCTCAAGGATTTCGAGACGATTCCCAATGGCTTTTCCCAAGGGTTGGCTCATATCGGTAATGACTGCTACTGTCTTTCGACCAACAGCCTTACCAAGTTCCACCATTGTTTGAGCCAATTCGCGCGCCTCATCAACCGTCTTCATGAAGGCACCCTCACCGACCGTTACATCTAGCAAAATGGCATCCGCTCCTGCAGCAATTTTCTTGCTCATCACCGAACTAGCAATCAAAGGAATCGTGTCGACAGTTGCTGTCACATCACGGAGGGCATAGAGAAGTTTATCTGCTTTAACCAGCTGATCGGACTGCCCAATGACAGATACACCAATATCCTGTACCTGACGAATGAAATCCTCTTGACTTCGCTCGACTTGATAGCCCTTAATAGACTCCAATTTATCAATTGTCCCACCAGTATGGCCAAGACCACGACCACTCATTTTAGCAACGGGCACGCCGAAACTCGCAACAAGGGGAGCCAAGATTAAGGTCACCTTATCACCTACACCACCAGTCGAATGCTTGTCAACTTTAATCCCCTCAATAGCTGACAAATCAAACTCCTGACCTGTCTTGACCATATTCATCGTCAGATCAGAAATCTCACGTGTGGTCATTCCTTTAAAATAAACAGCCATAGCAAAAGCAGACATTTGATAGTCTGGAACAGTTCCAGCTACATATCCTTCTACTAGCCACTTGATTTCAGCTGCAGTCAGTTCTTGACCATCTCGTTTCTTTTGGATTAAATCAACTGCTCTCATTCTTTCACACTTCTAAGGATATAGTATCCCTTATCTTTCTTTACGATTTCACAATTTCCAAAAACATCTTCCATCTTGCTTTTGGCACTCGGAGCACCTTGTTTCTTTTGAATAACAATGGTTAAATCACCTCCGTCTTTCAAGAAATCTCTGCTCTTTTCGATAATCTCATGAACAACTTGTTTACCCGCTCGAATCGGCGGATTGGAAATAACATGGTCAAACTTCCCTTCAACTTGTTCATAGATATTGGATTGGAAAATCGTTGCTTCTACTTTATTACGTTCAGCATTTTGTCGCGCTAGGTCCAAGGCACGATTATTGATATCGACCATGGTTGCCTGAACTCCATAAGCCTTGGCTAACGACAAACCCAATGGCCCATAACCACAACCTACATCAAGAACAGTTTCTCCTTTGTTAACCTCTAGACACTTGAGCAAGAGCTGACTCCCAAAGTCAACCATTTTCTTGCTAAAAACACCCGCATCCGTCAAAAAGGTCATGTTTTCTCCCAACAACTCCACTCTCAACTCATGAATGTCGTGTGCAGCATCAGGATTTTCTGCATAATACATTTTACTCATAAAACTATTTTACCATAATTTGGCTTGAATTGTAAATCGTTTACAAAGTGATGATCAAATGAAAAAGACTGAAGAATCCTAGTCAAAAAACCTTTCCTTCAATCTCTTTCAATTATTAGAAATACATTACAATCTATCGGGAACTACAAATTACCATATTCAGGAAAAAAAACAGATCGTCTGTAATCAGGTACATTTTTACTATTGCTTAACCTTAAAATACTTTATTATCAACAAGATTCCCAATATGATGTTTAGATAAAAACCCAACTGATAAGTTTGTGTCAAGATTTCCAAACTTGTCCAAAGTCGTATCAAATCTTCTAGTGACATACGGAATAGATATCCTTCTGTAGCAATCCACAAAATCAAAAATAGATAACTACCAGCAGCAAGCCATTTCGTCCACTGCTTTTTTACTAGCCAGGCAATCAAGAGCGAACAGATAAAGACAGCTGTTACAAGGAGATGATCCATTAAGAAGGTAAAACCGTAATAGGTTTCTACAAAGCGTCTACCATTATCCGCATTCGCTCCCCTTATAAAAGGTAAGGCAAAACTTAAAATAAAACAGAGTTCCAATATATAACTTTTTAAGATTTTCATGACACACCTCCTATAAGTTGTGAACCACAAAGCCCACTTTCAATAACTGATAAGTCTTCAGAAACCATTCTCTATCTCATCATTAAATTATTCAACCTCCATCTACCTCTATTATACGATATTGACTTACTACCATCAAGAAACCGCTTTATCTTTTTAGCTTTTTATGGTATGATAAACAAAATATCTAGGGGAAAACAAATGACCAACGAATTTTTACATTTTGAAAAAATCAGTCGCCAGACTTGGCAATCATTGCATCGCAAAACAACCCCTCCCTTGACAGAGGAAGAGTTAGAATCCATCAAGAGTTTCAATGACCAGATTAGTCTGCAGGACGTAACAGACGTCTATCTTCCCCTTGTCCATCTTATCCATATTTACAAGCGCACTAAGGATGATTTGGCATTTTCAAAAGGAATTTTTCTTCAACGCGAAAGTAAATCTCAGCCTTTTATCATTGGGGTTTCTGGAAGCGTTGCTGTGGGGAAATCTACTACTAGTCGCTTGATTCAGATTCTACTATCACGCACTCTCCCAGATGCTACTGTAGAATTGGTGACAACTGACGGTTTTCTCTATCCCAATCAAACCTTGATAGACCAAGATATCTTAAATCGCAAAGGTTTTCCTGAAAGTTATGATATGGAAACCTTGCTGAATTTTCTTGACCGCCTAAAGAATGGGCAAGATGTCGATATTCCTGTCTATTCTCATGAAGTGTATGACATTGTTCCTGGAGAGAAGCAACGTGTCAAAGCTGCTGATTTTGTCATTGTCGAGGGCATCAATGTCTTTCAAAACCCTCAAAATGAGCGCCTTTACATCACTGATTTCTTTGATTTCTCCATCTATGTGGATGCAGCAGTTGAGGACATTGAAAGTTGGTATCTGGATCGTTTCTTAAAACTCCTCAGCTTTGCCCAAAATGATCCCAACAGCTACTACCACCGCTTTACGCAAATGCCAATTGGAGAAGTTGAAGCCTTTGCACATCAGGTTTGGACCAGTATTAATCTCACAAATCTACAAAACTATATCGAACCGACAAGGAATCGCGCCGAGGTCATTCTCCACAAGACTAAAAACCATGAAATCGATGAAATTTACCTAAAAAAATAATTTCCCCTTGTCAAAACCTAAGTTTTCATATATAATGGTATAGTTAGTAAATATGGAGGTAAGAATATTGGCAAACATTAAATCAGCTATCAAACGCGCTGAATTGAACGTTAAACAAAACGAAAAAAACTCAGCTCAAAAATCAGCTATGCGTACTGCTATCAAAGCTTTCGAAGCAAACCCTTCTGAAGAACTTTTCCGTGCTGCTAGCTCAGCTATCGACAAAGCAGAAACTAAAGGTTTGATTCATAAAAACAAAGCAAGCCGCGATAAAGCTCGTCTTTCAGCTAAACTTGCTAAATAAGAAACAGTCCATAGAGGCTGTTTTTTTGTCCTCTAATCAGAAAAGGTAAAAAATGAAAATCGCAATCATAGGATATTCTGGAGCCGGCAAGTCAACTCTTGCAGAAAGGTTATCTAGCCACTACTCCATCCCCAAACTGCATATGGACACACTCCAATTTCAACCTGGTTGGCAAGACAGTGACCGCGAATGGATGTTGACCGAGATGAAAAACTTTCTCACAAAGCACGAAGCTTGGGTCATCGATGGCAACTACTCTTGGTGTTGCTATGAAAAAAGAATGCTGGAAGCTGACCAAATCATCTGTCTCAATTTTTCACCATGGACTTGTCTCTTTCGAGCCTTTAAACGGTATCTCACATACCGAGGCAAGGTCAGAGAAAGTATGGCTGCAGGTTGCCCTGAACGCTTTGATTGGGAATTTATCCGATGGATTCTATGGGATGGGCGGACAAAGAATGCTAAAGAACGCTATCAACGGGTTCAAGAAACCTACCCTGAGAAAGTAATTGTCCTCAAGTCGCAAAAGGAGATGGACCACTTCTTAGAAAATCTCGTAAATAACAAGAAAAACCAACGTGCCTAACGTTGGTT
This sequence comes from Streptococcus oralis, assembly GCF_023109155.1. Lineage (GTDB taxonomy): Bacteria > Bacillota > Bacilli > Lactobacillales > Streptococcaceae > Streptococcus > Streptococcus oralis_BZ. Next base: position 377,893 of record NZ_JALDUA010000002.1, read on the forward strand.
TTTTGCTATTAGCCAATCACACTTCCGTTTGGTACAGCTGGATCAACTGTGAGAAGGGTTAACTTGCCTTCATGTTCAGCTGAGAGGGGTACATCAGAATAAGTATTTCATAAAACTATTAAACTCGAAAAAAAGCCCAAATGCTATCTGATTACTGAACATTTCACCTACTAATGAGAAACACTTGCCTCTACTCTATAATAATAAAAATCTTCATCATAATTTCCAGCTGATTGAGTAATAATTAATCGCGGCCGTGAGCTATCTGATTGATCACCCATTGGATTTTTAAAACCTATTTTAAACAATCCAATAGCAGCACTCGTATGACCACTTTGTAAACTAACATATGGAACACTGCTCTTCTTAGATGAATCTTTTATTACTTTAATCCTATTTCCATCCCCAGTTGTTCCATCAGAATTAATTATCAATTCCTTACCGCGACCATTCCTCCATTTTCCAACAAGTGTTGAAATATCTCCATTTTCAATCGCTTCAATATCTAAGTCTACTTCTGAAATTGTATTTTTTTGGTATATTTCCCACCAACCCACTTTATATGGTCTAAGATAACTTTTTCCATAAAGAATTCTATTTTCTTGAATTTTCTCATTATCTGGTCCAGTTTCATTAGCAGGAATAAATGTTAGCACTAATTCTTGCCCAATAATTGCATTTTTATTATCCCCTACAAAATAGACTTCATAATAACCATTATTTTTCTTCGGTTTTTTACTTTTATCTAGCTTGAATTGAGCATGTGTAGAACCACTCCAAAACAGCCAATTTCCCTCTTGTTTGGATATTTTGGGGAAGACTGAGGTTTTATCTTCAAAATAATCTTCAGGACTGTACCCATACAAAGTAAAGTTTGATTCCGCTATTGCTTTTTCTAAATAGTCATTAGAATATGTCCCTTCAAAAGCGCTTAAATCTCCTTGAAGAATATTATCCTTACTATTTTTAAAATAATCAGTCCTACTAGCAAATACCATTTCATGATTCTTATTTCCGTCTGATAAGGTAATTACCGTTAAAATGTTAGATGAATCATCTACATTATTAACTAAAATAGAGATTTTAAAATCCTTATTTCCATCTGATTTATTAAATTCTGTAACAGAAGACCTATTGTTGCCATCTTTCTTCCAATCCGTAGAAAAGTCTCCAAATACATTACCTTCGTCTGTATTATATGAGATTCTCCAATTTTGATTATTTTTAGCAACAGTAGCTTTCTCACCTGTAGAAGAAATATAATCACCTGAAATATCCTCAAAATCTGATTTTATGACTTCAGTAGTAGTTGATTGCACTTCTTGATGTTTACTTTCTTTACGATTTATAAATAAAGAAAACAAAAGAAAAATAGCAAGTAGTAAAACAACTCCTAAATAAAGAATAGCATTTTTCTTCATTCCCAATCTCCAAAATATTATTTATTTTAGTAAAAAAACAGTTTTTCTATACGAAAAATAGAAAACTGTTTTTATCTATAGATTTTACCCAATCACACTTCCGTTTGGTACAGCTGGATCAACTGTGAGAAGGGTTAATTTGCCTTCATGTTCAGCTGAGAGGATCATTCCTTGACTGACATATTTCTTCATCATCTTGCGTGGTTTGAGGTTGGCAACGATTTGGACCTTCTTGCCGACCAATTCTTGTTCGTTTGGATAGTATTTAGCTATTCCTGAGAGGATTTGACGATCTTCACCATCACCAGCATCTAGGCGGAATTGGAGCAACTTATCAGAACCTTCCACTTTAGACACTTCTTTGACTTCTGCGACACGGATTTCGACCTTATCAAAGTCTTCGAACTTGATTTCATCCTTGTTGAGTTTGAGTTCAACTTCATCTGGATTCCATTCTTTTTCGACTGCTGGTTTGTTGCCTTCCATTTGTTCCTTGATATAGGCAATCTCTTCTTCCATGTCCAGACGCGGGAAGATTGGTGTTCCTTTGGCAACAACAGTCACATCTGCAGGGAAATCTGCCAAGCTCAAGTTTTCTAGGCTAGAAACTTCTGCTAGACCAAGTTGTGCCAATACAGCGCGACTAGTTTCCATCATAAAGGGCTCAATCATGTGAGCTACAACACGAAGGCTGGCTGCCAAGTGGCTCATGACACTTGCCAATTGGTCACGGTGCTCTTCATCCTTAGCCAAGACCCATGGGGCTGTCTCATCGATGTATTTGTTGGTACGTGAGATAAGTGTCCAGACTGCTTCAAGGGCACGTGGGTAGTCAACTGCTTCCATGTGAGTATGGTAGTCAGTGATAGATTGCTCTGCTACTTGTGCAAGAGCATGGTCAAACTCTGTTACACCCTCTACATAGGCAGGGATTTGCCCATCAAAATACTTGTTGATCATGGAAACCGTACGGTTAAGGAGGTTTCCAAGGTCATTGGCCAATTCATAGTTGATACGGCCGACATAGTCTTCTGGAGTGAAGGTTCCATCTGAACCGACTGGAAGGCTACGCATGAGGTAGTAACGAAATGGATCCAGTCCATAACGTTCTACTAGCATTTCAGGGTAAACGACATTCCCTTTAGACTTAGACATCTTGCCGTCTTTCATGACGAACCAACCGTGGGCAATCAAGCGGTCAGGCAATTTCATATCCAACATCATGAGAAGGATTGGCCAGTAGATGGAGTGGAAACGAAGAATATCTTTTCCAACCATGTGGAAGACCGTTCCATTCCAGAATTTATCATAGTTAGCATGATCGTCTTGACCGTAATCAAGAGCAGTCGCATAGTTAAGAAGGGCATCAATCCAAACGTAGACAACGTGTTTGGGATTTGATGGGACTGGAACACCCCAGGTAAAGGTTGTACGAGAAACTGCTAAGTCTTCCAAACCTGGCTCGATGAAGTTACGCAACATTTCATTGAGACGACCATCTGGAGTGATGAAATCAGGGTGAGATTTGAAAAATTCTACCAAACGATCTTGGTATTTGCTGAGGCGAAGGAAGTAAGATTCTTCAGAAACCCATTCCACTTCGTGACCTGATGGAGCGATACCGCCCGTCACATTTCCAGCTTCATCACGGAAAACTTCCGCAAGCTGGCTTTCTGTAAAGAATTCCTCATCTGATACTGAATACCAGCCAGAGTATTCACCCAAGTAGATATCATCTTGAGCAAGCAAGCGTTCAAAGACCTGAGCCACTACTTTTTCATGATAGTCATCAGTTGTACGGATAAATTTATCGTATGAGATATCTAGTAATTTCCAGAGTTCTTTGACACCAACTGCCATGCCGTCAACATAGGCTTGTGGTGTGATGCCAGCTTCTTCCGCTTTTTGCTGGATTTTCTGACCATGCTCGTCAAGACCTGTCAGATAAAAGACATCGAAGCCCATAAGGCGTTTGTAGCGAGCTAGGACATCACAAGCGATGGTTGTGTAGGCAGAACCGATATGAAGTTTACCAGATGGATAGTAAATCGGTGTTGTAATATAAAAATTCTTTTCAGACATAATTTTTCCTTTCCAGGCAAATGAAACCTGATTTTCTAACACTTCATTATATCATATTTTTAGTGATTTTCGATAGGAAAATCCATACAAAAACAAGACAGACAACTGTCCATCTTGTTTTTTTCTGTTCTATATCTTATTCATAACGAAGTGCTTCGATTGGATCAAGCTTAGACGCTTTATTGGCTGGCAAGACTCCAAAAATCATCCCAACGCTGGCTGACACAGCCAAGCTAAAGAGAGCGATTGGGAGGGAAACCCCAACTTCGATACCTGCAATCATGTTTTGAAGCAATACTCCAGCTAACATGGTCATTCCAGCAGCGATCCCAAGACCGATGACACCACCTAACAAAGTCAGGATCATAGATTCAATCAAAAACTGTACCAAGATATTAGCCCGAGTAGCTCCGAGAGCTTTTCGTAGACCAATCTCCCGCGTGCGTTCTGTCACCGAGACCAGCATGATATTCATGACACCAGTTCCCCCGACAAAGAGAGAGATTCCTGCGATGGCACTGATGATCGTTGTCATAAAACCAAATAGTTGTTGTACCTCTTGGAAGGCGGCAGTTGCATCCGCAACTTGGTACTCCCCTTGCTGAAGACCAGCAATCTCAGTCAATTTTCGAGCCAACTCTGGTCCCAAGGTCTGCGTTAGACTAGTATCATTGACACGAAAGACGATGTTCGAGATTTCATCAGTATTAAAATTGGCTGCGAGAGAAATATTGGTCGTAATTGGAAGACCACCAATCCCAAAGGCTTTAGCAGTTTTAGCTTCATTACTAGTATAAACACCAATCACACGGTAACTAAATTCATTAACAGAGATGATTTGATTAACCGCAGCTTCTGGACTATCAAACAAACTCTTGGCTAGTTCTTCGTCCAGCAAAATCACACTGGCAAATTCCTTGTAGTCTTGCGGTCTTAGACTTCTACCCGCAACGATTTCATTTTCAACTGCGTTCATGTAGGTGCTATTTCCGCCTGTCAGAGTCGCTCGTTCAACTTTCTTATCCTTATAAGATAGGGTGACGTTGGTCGAGTTGGTGACATAGTAGCTGTCTACTCCTTTAAGTTTAGCAGCCTCCTTGACCCAGGATTCTAGTGGTTTTGGTGGTTCAACATGAACATCCTCTTCTTTCCCGCTGACTGTCAAAGCGGATTGTTTCTGCGTAAAGGAACCATCCTTGCTTTTGATAGGAGAGAAAAAGACATGGATATCCTTCTGTGATTTGGTCATGTTTTTATTGACCTGACGAGACATGGAGTCTCCCAGTGCCATGATGACGACGACAGATGAAACTCCGATGATAATCCCAATCATGGTGAGGAAGGAACGCATCTTGTGGGCCATGATGGATGAAAAGGCAAATTTCAGATTCTGCATCTAGTTTTCCTCCTTTTCTACCAGAGCACTGTCTGATGAGATGACCCCATCACGAATGACAATTTGGCGTTTGGCATAGGCAGCAATCTCAGGCTCGTGCGTGACCATGATAATGGTTTTCCCTTCCTTGTTTAACTCAACCAACAGTTGCATAATTTGATTTCCTGTCTTGGTATCCAAGGCTCCTGTGGGTTCGTCTGCTAGGATGATAGAGGGATTATTTACCAAGGCACGCGCAATTGCTACACGTTGCTTTTGACCACCTGATAACTCAGAAGGCAAATGATGACTGCGCTCCGTCAACTCAACCTTTTCCAGAAATTCCTCAGCCAATTTCCGACGTTTAGAAGCCGAAACACCCGCGTAAATCAAGGGCAATTCGACGTTTTGAAGTGCATTGAGCTTGGACAAGAGAAAGAACTGCTGAAAGACAAAACCGATTTGCTGGTTGCGGACCTTGGCCAGTTGTTTCTCTCCAAGACCTGCCACTTCTTGACCTTCAAGATAGTACTCTCCACTAGTTGGTGTATCCAACATTCCGATGGTATTCATCAAGGTAGACTTACCAGAACCAGAAGGTCCCATAATAGCAACAAAGTCACCTTCATGAACTTCTAGATTGATATTTTTAAGGACCTGCAGTTCTTGGTCACCATTTCGATAACTCCTGCAGATATTTTTGAGACTAATTAGTTTTTTCATCAGCCTTCACCTCTTTTCCTTCTTCCAAGGAAGATGTTGGATTACTGATGACCTTGGCTCCGTCTGTCACACCTGAAGTAATTTCTTGGTTGTCTGCGTCCGCATTCCCCAAAGTAACTTCTACCTTCTTCGCTTTTTTCTGGTCGTCAACGACCCAGACATAGTTTTTGTCATTTTCGGTAACAACACTGGTTAAAGGAACAAGGATGGCTTTACTTTTGTTTTTGACTTCAACACTGACTGAGAAACCTTGTTTCAACTCACCGATATCGCTGGTCACATCAACAGTATAAGGGTACTTAGATCCAGTATTTCCTCCAAGAGCTGCATTCGCTGCTTCTCCATTGTTCTTAGGATAATCAGAAATATAGCTGATTTTTCCTGTCCAGCTCTTATCTTGGTAAACCTTCGAAGTAAAGGTAACTTCTTGCCCAACAGAAAGGTTAGCAAGGTTGTATTCAGACAACTCCCCTTTGACTTGCAAGTTTTCATTACTTACGACATGTACTACCACTTGGCTATTACCTGTTGGCGATTTGGAAACATTACGATTAACTTCAACTACAGTCCCTTCTAGTGTACTGAGGACAGTTGCAGCATCTAGCTGAGCTTGAGCCTTGTTGAGTTGAGCAACAGCATCTGCACGGTTATCCTTGGCATCACTGATTTGAGAATCAATAGAAGATACTGAAGAAGTCGCTGCTTGCGCTTGTTCTGGGAGTCCAGCTTCTATTGGAACCTGTGGAGAAGCTGGTGTAGCTGATGCATTCTCACGAGCTTTGTTTAACTCCTCGATATGACGGTCTGCCTTTGCAACTGCACGATCAGCTGCATCATAGGCAGCTTGAGCATCTGCACTGCTGTATTTGACCAAAGCTTGCCCTTCTTCGACCTTGTCCCCGACTGAAACGAGAATTTCATCTAAATCTCCCTTACTAGCATCAAAATAAACGTATTGTTCATTTTTTGCTGTAACCGTACCTGATAAGAGAACCGATGAAGCAACAGAACCTTCCTTAGCAGTAACGATATGAGAGGTTTCCTCCTTGACTGCTGACTGGGAAGGTTGTCTAAAAATCAAAATCCCCGCAGCACCGATAACAATAGCACTGGCAACACCAATCGCTGTGTATAATTGCCATTTTTTTGCCTTCTTATTTCTTTTCATTTTTAAGCTCCTTTATTCTTTTGCCTTACAAAAACCATTATATCAGAAACACCAAGCCCAAACAATGACAGTTCAGATGGAAACAATGACAATTCAGGATCATTATTTCATTCGGTATTCGTTTATTGGATTATTGTGCTAGATATATAATACAATATCTTTTTGAATTTGGCAAGCGTTTTTATAATTTTTTTATCGTAGCAGATTTTTGCATTCAAAAAATAAAAACGATAGAATATGACTATCAAAGCTATAAGGAGTTTTCTATGAGAGAATATGATATCATCGCCATCGGTGGAGGAAGTGGCGGTATCGCCACTATGAACCGAGCTGGTGAACACGGGGCTAAAGCAGCTGTTATCGAGGAGAAAAAATTAGGTGGAACCTGCGTCAATGTCGGCTGTGTTCCTAAGAAAATCATGTGGTATGGAGCGCAAATCGCTGAAAGCCTCCACCACTACGGCCCTGACTATGGGTTTACAAGTTCAGATGTTCAATTTGATTTTGCTAAACTTCGTCAAAATCGTGAAGCCTACATCGATCGTGCCCGCTCGTCTTATGATGGAAGTTTCAAGCGCAACGGTGTTGATTTGATTGAAGGTCGTGCTCATTTCGTTGATGCTCATACAGTCAGCGTTAATGGTGAATTGATTCGTGCAAAGCATATCGTGATTGCGACTGGTGCTCGACCAAGCATTCCAACTATTCCTGGAGCTGAACTCGGTGGTAGCTCAGACGATGTCTTTGCTTGGGAGCAACTTCCTGAATCCGTTGCTATCCTAGGCGCAGGCTATATCGCGGTTGAGCTAGCTGGTGTTCTCCATGCACTCGGTGTAAAAACTGATTTGTTCGTCCGCCGAGATCGTCCTTTACGTGGTTTTGACAGCTACATCGTTGAAGGTCTTGTCAATGAAATGGAAAAAACAGGTCTACCTTTGCACACACATAAGGTACCCGTCAAGCTCGAAGAAACGGAGCAAGGTATTACCATTCATTTCGAAGACGGTTCTAGTCACACTGCCAGCCAAGTTATCTGGGCTACCGGTCGCCGTCCAAATGTAGACGGTCTGGAGTTAGAAAAGGCTGGAGTTACACTCAACCAACGTGGATTTATCCAAGTCGATGAATACCAAAATACAGTTGTAGATGGCATCTATGCTCTTGGAGACGTTACTGGTGAGAAAGAACTGACCCCAGTAGCCATCAAGGCAGGACGTACCCTATCTGAACGCCTCTTCAACGGGAAAACAAACGCCAAGATGGACTACACGACTATCCCTACAGTTGTTTTCTCCCACCCAGCAATCGGAACAGTCGGTTTAACTGAAGATCAAGCCATCAAAGAATACGGCCAAGATAACATCAAAGTCTACAAGTCAAGCTTTGCATCAATGTACTCAGCCGTTACAAGCCATCGTCAAGAATCTCGCTTCAAACTCATCACTGCAGGTACTGACGAAAAAGTTGTTGGCCTACACGGACTTGGTTACGGAGTGGATGAGATGATTCAAGGATTCGCTGTTGCTATTAAGATGGGAGCAACCAAGGCGGACTTTGATGCTACAGTAGCAATCCACCCAACCGCTTCAGAAGAATTTGTGACCATGCGCTAATTATCGCAAGAGACCTCTTGAGGTCTCTTTTTACTTGCAAAATCGGCCGTTACAAAATTGTTACCTTGATTCCAAAAATAGGTTGACTTTTGTTTCTGAATTAGTATAATAGTTACTATAATTTTGAAAAGAGGTTAACAGTTTTGAAAAAAGCTCATATCTATGCTATCCCTGCTATCGGTGCTGCTCTCATCGCCGTATTGGCACAAATCAGTCTCCCTATCGGTCCTGTCCCCTTCACTCTGCAAAACTTTGCGATCGGTCTGATTGCTACTGTTTTTAGACCCAGAGAAGCTGTTCTATCTGTAGCTCTCTATCTCTTGCTGGGTGCCATTGGTTTACCTGTTTTTGCAGGGGGAGGAGCTGGATTTCACGTTTTAGTCGGCCCAAGTGCAGGCTATCTTTGGTTCGACCTTGTCTATGCTGGACTTACATCTTATCTCATCCATCAAAAAAGTAGCTACATTCGCATTTTCCTAGCCAACCTCTTGGGCGATTCACTCGTCTTTGTCGGAGGTATTCTCAGCCTCCACTTCCTTGCCGGGATGCCATTTGATAAGGCACTAGCTGTCGGTGTCCTTCCCTTTATCCTCCCTGATCTTGGTAAGATTATTGCCATTAGTTTCATTAGTCGTCCCCTACTTGAACGATTAAAAAGCCTTCCATATTTTTCAAGATAAAAGAATAGTCCAGAACAATTGTTCTGGACTATTTCCATTCTAAGAATCAACTGTACACTATTTAGCTACTCTACTATTCTTATACCAGTATGAATATTAATCGTTTTATTCTTCAAATTATAGCTATTCACAATATGCAAAGTAGAAAAGTATTCTAATTGATTCAAACCAAATATGTTTCCATTGATTTCGGAAGGTTGGCAATTGTATACTTTTCAGAAAACGCATTTTCACTGAGAGAGCTATATTTTATAAATTATTTGTGATACAATAGAGCTACCTAAAAGATTCAGAAAATTTAATGTTCATTGATTGTTTATATTAACTTGAACATTCTGATTTTTCTTCATTCAAAAATAACTGTAAATAATTATAAGAAGAAAGGTAATTCTATGGCAAAGAATACTCGTGAGCTAATCATTAAAGCTCTCATCACGCTAGCTAAGAAAAATCCTCAACGTAGTTCCTTTACAATGACTGAAATTGCTGCTGAAGCTGGTATTTCACGACAAGCGATTTATCAAAAGCATTTTAACAACTTTGAAGATATTATCGAATACATTCACGAAGAGACCAATCAAGACATTTTTAACGTCTTTAATAAGTACTGCCCTAGCAATGATGGAGATCCTATCAGCTTTTTAGCAGACCATATACTTCCTCTCATATACGAAAAAAGGGAAGTTATTAACACCTTGTATACCACACAAGTCGACCCATGTTGGAAGGAATTTCTGCGTGGAATATACTCAGAGTGGGTACTAAAGAATGTCAATTACCAACTGAAATATAATTTTAATAAAGAGGACATCGCTTATATCATTACGACCATGGCAATCTCTTTCATTGAAGTCTGGATTCGTAAAGATGATCCAATTCCACCTGAAGAATTTAGAAAGACTTTCATTCAATTATCTAAAACTTCTCTGTGTGACTATATTGTATCCTAAAAAAAGAATCTTGAGTTGCACTCAAGATTCTTTTTATTGTTGCCCTTTAAAGGCATCGACCATTACCTGAAATTCTTCATTGGAAAGCGTGATTCCTTTGCCCATTTTGGTATGGTCAGGACTCCAAGAACGAATATCAAACTTTGCAGGGGCACCATTAAAGCTAACTCTATTTAGTTCTTTTGTCCATCCTTTGTCATTTTCAGACAACGTGAGCAAGTGTTCTTCGATTTCAAATGTAAATTCTGCCATTTTAACTCCTTTATGTGATATGCTTTCTATAGTCTATTCGTAAAAATCTTGTGGTTTTTAAGAAAATTTTATATAATGTGGATATATAAGAAGGGAGGATTCTATGAGACAGTCATTCAAACTAGTTCTAGATAAACTACATGGTTTTCTCAATGGGAATGATGATCATCCTCAAATCCAGGACAACTCCCTCACTGCTATGATTGAACAAGCCATCCAGAAAAAGACGGCTGTTCATGTCATACTTGCTGAGACAAGTTTTACAGGTGATATTGTCAAACACGATGCTAATCGCCAACAAATTATCGTCAAAAATTTTTCAAAAAATGTAACTCGAATCATTCGTATCAGTGATATTAAACGACTTCGTTTTGTCCCCTCAACCGTACAAAAAGCTCAGAAAAGTCTATTTAAGAAAGAGTGAGATGTTCTTTGCATCCCACTCTTTTTCTTAACGGATTTGTTCAAAATGAAGGTGAACGGCGATATGGTCACCATAGCCACTTCTCTCCAAATCGCGTTGCAAGCGATAAGAGATATAGTGTTCTGCAATAGTAATGTAGCCAGCTCCAAGTAAGCGGTGCTCAACCATTGATTGGATCATGCTGATAGTGGCACGTTCTACTTTTGCTTCTTCCAAGTCCAAAACGACTTTTTTAGTAACTTGAGCTAAGTTTTGACGTAAGTCATCAGTCAAAACATAAACTGTTTGAGCTGCTTTAAGAACAGCTTGGTAAATTTTATCAGGATCAAATTCAGCAATTTCTCCATTACGTTTGATTACTTGCATAAGGTTCTCCTTTATTCTTTGTTTTCTTTGATTTCAGCCAGCATCTTTTCTTCTTCGGCTGTTAGTTGATAGTTTTCTAGCAGATCAGGTCTGCGCTCGTAGGTTTTCTTTAGACTCTCATACAGTCGCCACTGGCGAATTTTTTCATGGTGTCCACTCATGAGAACATCTGGTACCACCATGCCTCGATAGTCATAAGGGCGTGTGTACTGAGGATATTCGAGGAGTCCCGAAGAAAAACTGTCATCTTGGTGGCTAGACTCCTTGCCAATCACTTCTGGAATCAAGCGAACAGTCGCATCTATCATGGTCATGGCCGCCAATTCTCCTCCAGTCAAGACATAGTCTCCTAGGGAAATCTCATCGGTTACCAGGGTCTTGATGCGCTCGTCATACCCTTCATAGTGACCACAGATAAAGATAAGTTCATCTTCCCGAGCCAAATCCTCAGCGTAAGCCTGATCAAACTGTTTCCCAGCAGGATCAAGGAGGATGACACGGGGATTTTTCTTTTCTATGGCATCAAAGGCATCGAAAATGGGTTGGGCTCGGAGCAACATCCCCTGACCGCCTCCGTAGGGCTCATCGTCAACATGACGGGCCTTTTCAGCGTATTCTCTGAAATTATGATACTGGATATCCAAAAGCCCTTTTTCTCGAGCCTTCCCAACAATCGAGTGTTCCAGCGGAGAAAACATCTCTGGAAAGAGGGTTAAAATATCAATCTTCATCGTCTAACCCTTCTAAGATTTCCACTTCGACCCGTTTGTTTGGAATATCAACATTGAGAACTACTGGCGGAATGTAGGGTAAAAGCAAATCTCGCTTACCTTTTCGCTTGACTACCCAGACATCATTGGCTCCTGGTTGTAGGATTTCCTTGATAGTTCCAATCAAGTTGTCACCCTCGTAAACATCCAAACCGATAATCTCGTGATAATAGAACTCCCCATCGTCTAGGTCGTTTAAATCTTCCTCAGTGACCTTGAGACTATAACCCTTGTACTTTTCAATCGCATTGATATGGTACATGTCTTTGAATTTGATAATGTCAAAATTCTTATGCTTACGGTGGCTAGCGATGATCACTGTTTGAACAAACTGATCTTTTTCATCAAATAAAGCCAGCTCTGCCCCTTTTTTAAACCGTTCCTCAGCAAAATCCGTCACAGACAAGACTCGCATCTCACCCTGCAGACCCTGTGTATTGACGATTTTCCCAACATTAAAGTAGTTCATCTTGTCTCCTGCACTCTCCTTCTTTCCATCTTATTCTAACAATTCTCGAATGATGGCCACAATTTTTTCTGATTCTGACCATTGTAAATAATGGTGATTTCCTCCTAAGATGATTTTAGTTTTGGAAGTCCAATATTCTGATTCTCTGTACTCTTTTTCTCTATAAGCCTGACAAAAAATAAAAACAGGAATATGAGCTTCAATAGATACATTCTCAAAATCTTTCTCAGTAATCTCACAATATATATGAAATTCTGGAACTTGTTTTTCCAACTCTAAGTCTTTTTCTTGCACTAATTCCCATATTCTTTTATTAGTTTCAGGGCTAAATGTTGCTTGAGTTAAGTTCTTAAAATAAACTTCAGGACCACACTCTTCAATCAGTCTCATCTGCTCTTCCATTTCTGGATAAGGATTTTCTGAAAAATCAGCAAACATGACTTTTTTAGTTGTCGGTTCAATTGTTACTAAAGCCTGACACTTAATTGATTTGTTCATCAATTTGCAAGCTAAAATTCCACTCAAACTATGAACACAAAGTATATATTCAGAAATCGCCAATTCTTCAAGTACTTCATAAACCGCGTCTACAAGATTGTCCAGATTTTTTCCAGATTGGTCATGAATCGGACTTCTACCTGTGTTCGGAAAATCAATTGTCAAATAACCAATTGTAGGGGGAAGTTTTTCAAGTATAAGTGAAAAATTTTCATAACTTGGTAGCAAACCTGCGCCATTTAAACAAACAAGCACTTTCTTTTCCTTTTTATAAGTAACAGAGAGACTGCCAATTTTTGTAGTTACTTCAAACCGTTTCATAAAGAAATCCACTCATTCTATAACAATGATTTATTAAAAACCCTTATTCTTTATTTTATCACGTTCCAGGGATTTTCACAAGTTGGATAAGTCCTATCTTACAAGGCTACTACTTCTTCAAAAAAATCACCAACTATCTGATTAAACTCTTTAGGGTGGTCATTCATCGGTTGGTGTTTGCTGTCTGAAATCGTTACTTGACGCGCATTGGGATTGAGAGCGATGATACCATCATAGATTATTTTTAGGTGTTTGGGGAAATCGTTTTCTCCTCTTACTAATAGCATGGGAGAATTTCCTTTATATCCTTCTATCTCATGGACTGCCAAGAAACCTGTGATTCCAAGGTTCAAGAAAACATCTCGCCCAGTTTCTATAATGGCCGTCTTGACCAATTCTCTTGTGATAGGGTTATCAGTACACATTTTTGAGTTTTTATCAGCAATCACCTTCCAAGGAATCGTCTTGTACATAAGAGAACTATATTTGATTCGACCTCTTTCTTTCTCTGATAGGTATCGATGCTGTCCCCAACTATCTACCATGACCAAGGCTAGGACTCTTTCTGGATGGCGATAGGTATACTCTTGAAGTGGATTTCCTCCCCAAGAATGACCAACCAATATCACCTTATCCAACTGGAAATAGGACAAAATGGCATCTACATCTTGAACAGCACCTTCCAAGTCAGGTAGACCAACTTTCATAGGTGATTCACCCTGCCCTCTAACATTGACAAAATAGAGGTCAAATCCCTCAAAGGCATCATACTGGTGGGCCCACATCTGACTACGTCCACAAGCTCCATGATAAAAAATAATATGCCCTTTACTTGCGTTTCCAGGACGATGATAAACAACCAAATCACAATCTACGACTGCTATAAGGTGACGTTCCAACACCTCAGATTCTCTGTTATAAAAAGCAATAGCTTCAGCTATATCATTTGGCTTCATTTCTACATTCGCTCCTCTTTATCCTGATATCATTCTTTGTATCTATTTTATCATGCTATATTAAAATCGTCGTTTTCTAAACTTAATTTCATTAAAAATTTTGAATTTTCTGCATCATTTAGATAAAGAAAAGACTGCTAAGCAATCTTTACTTTTTTCTCATCAGATTCATGCCTAAGATTCCAGCAATAATCAAAGTTGCTCCTATCACATGGTAGCTATAAATTGGTTCGTGGAGGATAAGAGCTCCAGCTAGAATGGTCAAAACTGTTCCAAGATTGCCAAAGACACTGACGGTTGATGCGCCGAGGCGAACGATAGCATAGATAGAAAGACTACCAGTCACGATAGATGCTAAAATTCCCAAATAGAGGATGGAAAGCAGATAGGGTACCTGTCCAAGTGGCGCAAAGTAAGCTAATATGTTCCCCTCTAGATAGTGAGAGGTCAGACTCAGCGAATTAAAGGTGACGAAGCCAACAAATATCACAACAACTGTCATATCCATAGCCCGATAGCGACCTCCTTTAGCCTTGCTGAGGATATTGTTTATCGCATTGGCGAGAACAGATCCCAACATCAAGAGAAAGCCCAAGCTAGCAGTTTCAGTGCTAAAGTTTGCTCCTTTACTAAGGAAGATGAAAACTACTCCTGCTACGGATAAAAGTAAAAAGAACTTTTGTAGCAAACTTGTCTTCTCCTTGAGAAAAACCGATGCTAAAAGGAGTGTAAAAATTGGGACAAGAGCTTGTAAAATTCCCGCTTCAGAAGACGATATATACTGTAAGGCAAAAGATTGAAAAATAAAAAAGAGAAGTGGATAGAAAAGACTCATAGGAAGAATAGAAAGAATATCTTTTCTACTTAAACTCACTTTGATAAGTTTGGTTTGATGAAGGATGACCAATACCAGAGCAGCGATTGTATAGCGATGCGCTAAGTTGGTGAGAGGACTGGCATAGCCTAAGGCAATCTTTGTAAATAAAAAAGAAAATCCAATGATTGCTGAAAAGGATAAGGCTGCTAGGTAAGCTTTTGTTTTCTCGTCCATAGAATGTTACTCCCTTTAAAAATAGCTATTCTCAAGATTAATTGACTAGAATTCTTTGAGGCTGTCTATCCATTTTAGCATAGTAAAATCCTAGATGCTATTTCTAGGATTGGTATTTTATTCCTTCTTTCACCGTTTATCTATTACATTAGCTAAAAAGGATTCAGCCAGTCTGATCTGCTTTTCTCGTTCTTCTCTCACAAGTTCTAACTTGTCTGCCTCTTGGAGATTCCTTACTTTGATAGCATAATCTGCGGAAACGATGGCGTGTCCTCTCATATGGGCTGTTGAAATAGCTTGTACAAAGACTCTGGCAGCGTACTTAGCGATTTGATTTTGGGCATTTTTAGAGAGGAGATTTGCTGCAAAACCTGCTTTTCTCAACTCATGAGGTGAGAACTCATCTCTCAATCGTGCATCAAAAGCCTCATAAGCTTGCCGAATTATTTTATTTTTCTCACCTTCATCACCGATATCAATTAAAGATAAGAAATCTCGCGAGTTCTCTAATGCCCATCGAGCTAGTTCTTTCTGAGGAAGTCTATCCAGTATTTGTTCTAGTTCCAATCTTTTCTCAGAGTCGTCCCAAATGGCAACTTTGTAAGGACTGGGTAGGTGATTCATTTTAGTCTTATAGGCAGTTCGTTCAAACTCATTCCATGCATAATCCTCTAGTCTCATTGCTTTCTCATTCTTTCTTACTAGCTAGCGTATGCTAGGAGAAACCTTTCATATTAGTCAAAAGAGATTACTCCTAGTTCTCTTGGAAGTTATCCAAAAATCCTTCCAAATCTCGTTCATGCTGATACTTGATTGCTGCCTTTTTGTCTTTTTCAAAAATGGTCTTGGTTAGATCTATGTCGTTGATGGCCGCAATTGCGACAGTGTAGTGAATGACATCAGCCAGTTCTTTTGCTAGTGCCTCGTTAGAATCCTGACCCCCCTCATTTCTACCAGAGCGACCATTCAAAACCTCAACTACTTCTCCGACTTCCTCCACTAGCTTCATAAAAAGACCTTCCTCAGTCCGAGACTGCTGGTAATGTTCCAGTAAGTAGTCTTATAATTGTCTAAACGTTAAATCCTTCATATCCTGCTCCTTGCAAAAAAAGCGAGACATTCGTCCCGCCCTTCTTATTTTTCGTCAATAACGATTCTTACTTTTTTGTCTTCAGTTGGGACAGAGTAGACAATCGTTCTTATCGCAGAAATAGTGCGACCCTTACGACCGATTACACGACCCACATCGCTTTGATCAAGATCTAAATGATATTCCAAAAACTCTGGTGTATCTTCAATCTTGATAGTTAAGGCATCTGGTTGTGAAATCAAGGGTTTCACAATTGCAATAATGAGATTTTCAATCGTATCCATCTGTCAACCTACTTTAAACTTATTTTGAGAATTTAGAATCGTGGAATTTTTTCAATACGCCTTCTTTTGAAAGGATGTTGCGAACTGTATCTGAAGGTTGAGCTCCATCAGCCAACCATGCAAGAACGCGGTCTTCTTTCAAA
This sequence comes from Streptococcus oralis, assembly GCF_023109155.1. Classification (GTDB taxonomy): domain Bacteria; phylum Bacillota; class Bacilli; order Lactobacillales; family Streptococcaceae; genus Streptococcus; species Streptococcus oralis_BZ. The sequence continues at coordinate 394,529 of NZ_JALDUA010000002.1, forward strand.
GTTACTTGGTTTTCAGCAACAAGTGGGTTGTAAGTTCCAACTGTTTCGATGAAACGTCCGTCACGTGGTGAACGTGAGTCTGCTACGTTGATACGGTAGAAAGGTTTTTTCTTAGAACCCATACGAGTCAAACGGATTTTAACTGCCATTTTTTAATGTCTCTTTTCTTATTTTTTATTTCGGTGAAATAGCTGAGCTATTTAGCACATGTTCTATTATAGCAGATTTCTGACAGGTGTCAAGAAAAAAACTTGACAGACTATTATTTTTTCAGATTCGCCCCAAAAAACTTAAATAAATTGATTTTAAATTAAAAAAACTTATAAATGCTTGATTTCACCTACAAAAAAGAGTAAAATAGAGTCAGAAAGCAGGTGAATTTATGTACCAAGCACAACGATTAGAAGAAATCATAACACTTTTAGAAGAGAGAGGAAGCCTTTCAGCAAAAGAAATGGTTGACTATTTCCAAGTATCCAAAGATACCATCCGCAGAGATTTTTCTATTCTTGCAAAGGAAAATAGAGCACAAAGAACTCACGGAGGATTGCTATCAATAAAGAAACAGCCTATACTGGGCTTTAAAGACAGGAGAGAACAATCTTCCAAAGAAAAAGAGAAAATCGCCTCTCTAGCAAAGGAACTCATTTCTAATGGAGACCTACTATTCTTTGATGTTTCAACAACTGTACTAGAATTAGCTAAAATACTTGAGAAAGAAGTTAGTATTTTCAGTCATTCATTAGATAATGCGCTTATTCTAGGAGGAAAAGAAAATGTCGATTTTCACATTCTAGGCGGAAAGTTTCATAAAAAGAATCGTTTCTATTACTCTCTAGAAGAATCGGACATTTTAAACTCTATTAAGTTTGATTTAGCTTTTTTTGGAGCTGCAAGTCTTTCAGATAGTCAAGTTAGTTTTGAAGACCAAGAAGATGTTCTAATGAAAAAGAGAGCATTTAAAACAAGCAAAACTCGTGTCTTACTGGCTGAAACCAGTAAAATAAGTAAACACTCTCACTTTATTCTGTCTGAACTAGCTGATTTTGATTATTGGATTACAGACAAAGAACCCGATATAGAAATTCAGCGATCTTTAGATGGCAAAACAACTATTCTATTTTAAAAGGGAGGAAGCTATGAGAAATATTAAATTGATTATAAGCGATATTGACGGAACAATTTTAGACAAAAATCACCAGATAGACTCTTATTTGCCTGAACTGATGCCAATTTTAAAACAAAAAGAAATCCCTTTTGTCTTAGCTTCTGCTCGCTCTCCTCTCGGTATTGCTCCAATTTCTAGAAAACTAGGAATTTCCGACTTTCCAATTGCATGCTATAATGGTGCCCTAATCAGTAAGGGGGATGAGGTTCTAAGTCAGCATTCTATTGATAAAAAAGAATTGGCATTTCTTCATGATTTTTTAAAAAGAGAATTTCCGACAGTTTCTATCAATGTTTATTCTGGACAAGATTGGTTTGTTAATACTTTAGATAAATGGGTACAAATCGAAGCTAACATTACTGGAGAAAGTCCAAAAGTTACATCTATAACAGATTTTATAAGAGAGGAACATACTCTTGTTCATAAACTATTATTAATTGATAAAGCAGACACTATACAGAAACTACAAAACATCTTATCCATTATGGATTTCCCTCAAACCGACTTTTATCTCTCCAAGGATAACTATCTTGAAGTCACACATAATCAAGTGTCTAAAAAACAGGCTCTGTTAGAATTGGCTAACTATTATCAAATTCCTCTCAAGGAGATTATGACCTTGGGTGACAATTATAATGATATTCCCATGATTGAAACCGCAGGTCTCGGTATTGCAATGGGAAATGCTCCTACAGATGTCAAAGACTGTGCAAATGTAGTAACATACTCTAATGAACAAAATGGAGTAAGTCAAGCTATAAAATTACATGTATTAGCAAAATAACCTCATTTTAAAATTTGAAATCCACTTCCTTTTAAGGTACAATGGTAGAAATGAATTTTTGAGAGGTTAACAATGAAAAAACTAGCAACCCTTCTTTTACTATCAACGGTAGCCCTTGTTGGATGTACTAGTATCCAACGTAGTCTCCGTGGTGATGACTATGTCGACTCTAGTCTTGCAGCAGAAGAAAGCTCAAAAGCAGCTGCTCAGGCTGCCAAAGATTTGAATGACGCATTGACCAATGACAATGCCAACTTCCCTCAACTTTCTAAGGAAGTTGCTGAAGATGAAGCTGAGGTCATTTTACACACAAATCAAGGCGATATCCGTATCAAACTCTTTCCAAAACTAGCACCTCTTGCGGTTGAAAACTTCCTTACTCACTCTATGGAAGGCTACTATAACGGCATCACCTTCCACCGTGTCATTGATGGATTTATGGTCCAAACTGGAGATCCTAAGGGAGATGGTACAGGTGGCCAATCTATCTGGCATGATAAGGATAAAACAAAGGACAAGGGAACTGGTTTTAAAAATGAAATCTCTCCTTACCTATACAATATCCGAGGAGCCCTTGCTATGGCTAACACTGGTCAACCAAACACCAACGGTAGCCAATTCTTCATCAACCAAAATTCAACAGATATTTCAGCTAAACTCCCTACAAGCAAATATCCAAAGAAAATCATCGAAGCCTATAAAGAAGGTGGAAATCCAAGTCTAGACGGCAAACACCCTGTCTTTGGTCAAGTCATCGATGGCATGGATGTTGTTGACAAGATTGCCAAAGCTGAAAAAGATGAGAAAGACAAACCAACGTCTGCTATCACCATTGATAGTATTGAAGTGGTGAAAGACTACGACTTCAGTAAAAAATAAGCCATCAACAGATAAGGAGACGATGACATGATTTTATTTTGGGGTTCTAAAGGTTATCAGAAAGATTTGGGACATACGCAAACTGCGATCGAATGTGGTCACTGTAACAATGTCGACACTTGGGAGATCGTAGAAACTGGACGCAAATTTACCCTCTACTGGATTCCACTTTTTCCTTATGGTAAAAGTTACTTCGTTTCTTGTCCGATTTGCCACTACGGTAAAGAAATTGAGAAATCTGAAGTTGAAAGCTATTTAAATTACTAGTCAAAAAAGCCAAGTCATTTCAACTTGGCTTTTTTACTGCTTTTAAGTTAGCTTGTTAAAGTCCCAGATTTGGTCCATCCAGCCTTCATAGAAGTCTGGTTCGTGGCAAACCATGAGAATGCTTCCTTTGTATTCTTTAAGCGCCCGTTTGAGTTCATCCTTGGCATCTACATCCAAGTGGTTGGTCGGCTCGTCCAGCACTAAGACGTTGTTTTCACGATTCATCAAGAGACAGAAACGCACCTTAGCTTGTTCACCACCTGACAAGACCTGAATTTGACTTTCGATGTGCTTGGTTGTCAAACCACAACGAGCAAGGGCCGCACGAACTTCTGCCTGATTGAGTGCTGGGAAGGCGTTCCAGACCGCTTCTAGAGGTGTTTGACGATTGCCACCTTCTACTTCTTGCTCAAAATAACCAAGTTCTAGGTAATCACCACGTTCAACTTCTCCAGCGATTGGTGGAATAATCCCCAAGAGAGACTTCAAGAGAGTTGTTTTCCCAATACCATTGGCTCCAATGATAGCAACTTTTTGATTGCGTTCAAAAGTAAGATTTAAGGGTTTGGTAAGGGGACGGTCATAACCAATCTGCAAGTCCTTGGCTTGGAAGATAAAGCGCCCAGGGGTGCGAGCTGGTTTGAAATCAAAGGACGGCTTTGGTTTCTCGCTTTGTAGTTCAATAATATCCATCTTATCGAGTTTCTTTTGACGGGACATGGCCATGTTACGTGTTGCGACACGCGCTTTGTTTCGAGCCACGAAATCCTTGAGTTCTGCAATCTCTTTCTGTTGACGTTCATAGGCCGCTTCTAACTGAGATTTCTTCATAGCATAGACTTCTTGGAACTGGTAGTAGTCACCAGAATAGCGAGTCAATTGTTGATTTTCAACATGATAGACGATATTGATTACGTCGTTGAGGAAAGGAATATCGTGCGAAATAAGGACAAAGGCATTCTCATAGTTTTGGAGATAACGCTTGAGCCAGTCAATGTGTTCAGCATCCAAGTAGTTGGTTGGCTCGTCAAGCAGCAAAATATCTGGCTTTTCGAGGAGGAGTTTAGCCAAAAGCACCTTGGTTCTTTGTCCACCTGATAAGGCTGTTACATCTGTATCCATGCCATAGTCCATGACACCGAGAGCACGCGCTACTTCATCAATCTTAGCATCCAAAGTATAGAAATCTCGACTCTCCAAACGGTCTTGGAGCTCTCCTACTTCCTCCATCAGCGCATCAATATCCGCCCCGTCTTCTGCCATTTCCATATAGAGGTCATTGATACGAGCTTCTGCTTTAAATAGCTCATCAAAGGCTGTACGCAAGACATCACGCACGGTTTGACCTTCCTTTAGCACAGCGTGCTGATCCAGGTAGCCAGCAGTCACATACTTAGACCACTCCACCTTCCCTTCATCTGGCAGCATTTTACCAGTCACGATACTCATAAAGGTTGATTTTCCTTCACCATTGGCACCGACAAGACCGATGTGCTCTCCCTTTAGAAGACGGAAGGACACATCTTCAAAAATTGCACGGTCACCAAAACCGTGACTTAAATTTTTAACTTCTAAAATACTCATTCTAATTCCTTATCTTGTTTTTATGCAGTCCTTTATAGAGGACCCAAGCCAGATAGCCTCCCAGGGTATTGGTCCACAAATCATCAATCTCAAAGACGCGATTAAAATCAAAGAAAAAGTCTAAGACCAGTTGCGTGCACTCGATTCCTAAACTCAGTAGAAAGCTGAGAAGGATGATTTTTTTGGTTTGTCGCAAGTTTGGGCAGAGATAGATCAGTTGAAAGACTAGTGGGAAAAGCAAGAAGACATTTAAAATGTTCTGCAAAAAGATCCAAAGGACTTGTCCCAAACTAGTCACTTCACCCAGTTTCCAAAAGGAGTTTAAGGGAGTTAAAAGAAAAACCAGGCGTCCAAAAGTTTGAATACCTGGAGTTTCCACTCCTGTAGGAAGTTGAGGTTGGGGAGTAAAACAAAAACAGACAATGCAAAGACTGTAAATAGCCACTCCCAATCTTAAGATTAATTCTCTTTTTTTAGTCATTTTATGGATTTACCGCTGCGACTGCCTTCTGGCGGTCACGTTTCATTGTATTGGAGCGTAATTGTCCACAAGCCGCATCAATATCTGTACCATGCTCTTGACGGACAACACAGTTGACCCCTTTTTTCTTGAGGGTATCGTAGAAGGCCATCACGCGCTCTTTAGGACTACGGCTATATTGGTCATGTTCACTAACTGGGTTATAGGGAATCAAGTTGACATATGACAATTTCTTGATGTTTTTGAGCAATTCAGCCAATTCCAAGGCTTGTTCAACGCCATCGTTGACTTCATTGAGCATGATATATTCAAAGGTCACACGGCGATTGGTTGTTTCGATATAATACTCAATAGCTGCAAAGAGCTTTTCAATCGGAAAGGCACGGTTAATCTTCATGATGCTTGAGCGCAATTCATTATTGGGTGCGTGAAGAGACACAGCCAGATTGACCTGTACACCTTCATTAGCAAAGTCACGAATTTTATGGGCCAAACCTGAGGTTGAAACAGTGATGTGACGAGCACCGATAGCCATTCCCTTGTCATCATTGATGGTACGGACAAAATTCAAAACATTGTTGTAATTATCAAATGGTTCACCAATTCCCATAACAACGATATGGCTGACACGTTCGTCCTGACCACGTTCATCAAAGTATTTCTGAACCAACATGATCTGCGCTACGATTTCCCCGTTATTGAGGTCACGTTGTTTCTTGATCAAGCCTGATGCACAGAAGGTACAACCGATATTACAGCCAACCTGAGTGGTCACACAGACTGACAAACCGTAGTGTTGACGCATGAGTACTGTCTCAATCAACATGCCATCTGGCAACTCGAAAAGATACTTAACCGTACCGTCAGCTGACTCTTGTACAATCCTTTGTTTCAAAGGATTGACCACAAACTGGTCATTGAGCTTGGCAATCAAACCCTTGGAAAGGTTGGTCATTTCTTCAAATGACTGGACACGTTTACGGTAAAGCCATTCCCAGATTTGATCTGCTCGGAATTTCTTTTCTCCTTGTTCTAATACCCATTCTTGCATGGTTTGACGTGTTAAACTATAAATAGACGGTTTCATCTCTTCTCCTTATTCTCTATCTATTTCTGACGAATGACAAAATGGCGCTGTCCCTTGTCCTCTTTCTGAGACTTTTGGTCCTTATGACGACGTCTATTTCTCTTATCCGCATTTGGTTTTCTCTTGTTTTGCGAAGGTTTCTTTCCTCTTCTAGGAAGGTTTTCCTCTTCCTTTTTACGCATTTTCTTGTCAAATGACGCACGCTTAGGTGCTTGGTTTTCTAAGACAAAATAAGCACAACCATAACTACAGTACTCCAAAAGATAATCTTGTAAGCGACTAATCTTTTCATTTTTTTCCTCAGTACGTTCATCTTTGTAGAAACCGCGAAGGCGAAGCTGTTCATTGCTCCAGTCCCCCACGACATAATCAAACTTGGTCAACACTTCTGAGAAGCGTTGATTAAAGACTGTCACATCGAAGGCATCCTTGATATTTTCAACCAAGGTAAAAGCAATCCCTTCAGTCTCAACCTTATCCCCATTTACCTGAAATTCTGGGCCAGGAAACTTGTTATAGTTGTATAATTCAGGTGCAATTTCTTTACGCATAGTCTTCCTTTTCCACGATTACTTAACACTTTATTTTACCATAATTTCTAGCAGTTAGCACGTTTCTCATAAAAATGAAAAAAGTCTGACGATTCTGTCAGACTTCTGCTTTATAACCTTAAAAAGAGAAGATTGACTCTTCCCTCCATATTTTATTATTTGGCTGCTACGTAAAGCTCATCTACTTTGTTCCAGTTAATCACTGAGAAGAAAGCTTTGATGTAGTCAGGACGTACATTGCGATATTTCACGTAGTAAGCATGTTCCCAAACGTCCAAGCCCAAGATTGGTTTTTTGCCTTCTGAGATTGGTGTATCTTGGTTTGCTGTTGAAGTCACTTCAAGCTTCCCTTCTTTGTTGACAACCAACCATGCCCATCCAGAACCGAAGCGAGTTGTAGCTGCTGCTGTAAAGGCTGCTTGGAACTCTTCAAATGAACCAAATGTTGCATCGATTGCTGCTGCAAGTTCTGCTGAAGGAGCAGTCTTTTCAGGAGTCATCAATTCCCAGAAAAGAGCGTGGTTCAAGTGTCCACCACCATTGTTGATAAGTGCTTGACGGATATCAGCTGGGATAGAATCTACATCAGCAAGCAAAGCTTCAAGGTCTTCACCAATTTCAGGGTGTTTTTCAAGAGCAGCATTGGCATTGTTGACGTAGGTTTGATGGTGCTTGTCATGGTGCAAGTGCATTGTCTCTGCATCGATGTATGGTTCCAAAGCGTCGTATGCGTATGGAAGGTCTGGTAAGATAATAGCCATCTGTAATACCTCTTTTTCTTTCTATATGAAAATGATAACGCAATCATCCTCTTTTTTCAAGTTTTTTGCTCAATTTGCCTCTGTCGCGATCTGCAAAAGTGCCTTTTCAAACAGGTAGCCTTTTTCATAGACACCTGTCTTAATCTGGTAGTCTGTTTCAATCAAATAAGAAATCGCTCGCTTGAGAAAGGCCAAAGAAATCCCTCTCGAATCTCTCAGTGCAAACTTGATTTGATAAGGATTAGGATTGCGCCCCAAGTAAGTTCCCAGACTGCTTACAATCTGCGATTCCGTCTGACCAGTTTCTGATAAAATCTTCACTTGGGTAAAGGTACGAAACTGTCCTAACATGACAGCTATGAGCTTGATCTCATCCTCCCCTTGCAAGGTCAAGTCTCTAACCAGGTCACGGGCCAGGTCAATCTTCTTAACTAAAATAAGCTGAGTCAAATCAAAAATATTGTCCTGCAGAGTCTTTGGAATAGCCTCGACAATATCCTTCTCCTCAATCACGCCGTCTGATTTATAAGACTGTAAAAAAAGGAGGTTTTTCTGGATTTCACTAAATTGAAAACCAGACTTGAGAAGTAGATTTTCAAAGGATTGCCCCACAAACTGCAGACCTTGTGTCTGACTCCATTTTTGGAAATACTGGCGCAGTTCTTGTTCCTTGGGTTCAATAGCATCAAATACAGTCGCATCTCGTTTGAGCAATTTGACCAGCCGTCTCTTACTATCTAGCTTTCCTTCTGCAAATATCAATAACTTGGTTGTTGGCGAAGGGTTATCAAGGTATGCCTCAAACGACTTGAGCTCATCATCTGCTAAAAAGCGTTTCTTGGCTGTTGTGATATCGACAAAATGGTCTAATATCACGATTTTCTCATCCGCAAAGAAAGGGAGACTGACCAGCTCCAACTCTAAGTCTTTATAAGCTACTTCTTTCATATCAAAGTAAGCAAAATTGAGATCAGCTGGATCATAACCAATCTGTTTCAACACTTGACTCTTCATAACTTCAAACTGGCCCTGATCTGTCCCTGTAAATAGATTCAAGCTAGATAGATTTGATAAAGTCAACGTCTGACTGTCTTCAATGGCAAGCATCATCTCTCCTTTCTTCTGATTTTTTATTAAACTTAATCAATATAGCACAATTTCCCACGGAAATCTTCTAGGCTCTCGTATCCTTTTTCCGCCATGATTGCTTTTAGTTCATTGGTAATGCGTTCAAAAGCACTGATACCTTCTTTGTGAAGAGTGGTCCCTACTTGCACCATACTAGCACCGCAGAGGATATGTTCAAAGGCATCACGACCCGTAAGAACGCCACCCGTTCCGATGATTTGGATTTGGGGATTTAAACGTTGGTAAAAGGCGTGCACATTCGCTAGAGCAGTCGGTTTGATATACTCTCCACCAATGCCACCAAAACCATTTTTAGGACGAATCACGACTGACTCGTCTTCTATGTAAAGACCGTTTCCGATAGAGTTAACACAGTTGACAAACTTAAGTGGATACTTGTTAAAAATAGCTGCCGCTTGATCAAAGTGGACAATATCAAAATATGGTGGCAACTTGATTCCAAGAGGTTTGGTAAAGTAGGCAAATACTTCTGCCAAGATACGGTCTGTTGTTTCAAAATCATAGGCAATCTGAGGTTTTCCTGGAACATTTGGGCAAGAAAGATTAAGCTCTGTCAGTCCCTTAAACTCGCTCTCTTGAACTTTTTTCAGGATGGTATGTGTTTCTTCTGGAGACATGCCAACTAGAGATAGGAAGAAAGTACGGTTTGGCTCTTTTTCCTGCAAGTCCAAAAGATAGTCCAGATAGTAGTCTAAGCCATTATTTGGCAAGCCCATGGAGTTGATAGAACCAAGTGGAACATCCTGGTAACGTGGTTCAGGATTTCCCTGACGGAAGTCCAAGGTCGCAGTCTTCGTAACAAAAGTACCTGCCGCTGAGTTTTTGACCCCTTCAAGCTCTCCTATCGTCATACAAGCCACACCCGCTGCATTCATCAAGCAATTGTCAAACTCAAATCCAGCTATTTGTGTTTTCGTTGATACCATGATTCTAATCCTCCTGATTCCTTTTATTTCTAATATTATACCATACTTTAAGATTTTCTCTTTGAGAAACTAATTTCTATATAAAACGTTCGGTTTTGTAAATTGAAAGAATTTTTAGAAAATTTCTGTTTTTTTCTTTACACTCAAAAAAAATTCTGCTATAATGGCTCATGTAATAAAATATAACAACAAAAAGGAGAACGATATGACATCTGCTAAAGAATATATCCAAAGCGTGTTTGAAACTGTAACAGCTCGTAACGGGCATGAGGCTGAATTTCTCCAGGCGGTTGAAGAATTCTTCAGCACTTTGGAACCTGTATTTGAAAAACATCCTGAGTATATCGAAGAAAACATCTTGGCACGCATCACTGAGCCTGAGCGCGTGATTTCTTTCCGTGTTCCTTGGGTTGACCGTGAAGGTAAAGTACAAGTCAACCGTGGTTACCGTGTTCAATTCAACTCAGCTGTTGGACCATATAAAGGCGGACTTCGTTTCCACCCAACTGTAAACCAAGGGATTTTGAAATTCCTCGGATTCGAACAAATCTTTAAAAATGTCTTGACTGGACTTCCTATCGGTGGAGGTAAAGGGGGATCAGACTTCGATCCTAAAGGCAAAACTGATGCTGAAGTGATGCGCTTCTGCCAAAGCTTCATGACTGAATTGCAAAAATACATCGGACCATCACTTGACGTTCCAGCTGGTGATATTGGTGTTGGTGGACGTGAAATTGGTTACCTTTACGGACAATACAAACGTCTTAACCAATTTGATGCGGGTGTCTTGACTGGTAAACCTCTTGGATTTGGTGGTAGTTTGATTCGTCCAGAAGCAACTGGTTATGGTTTGGTTTACTACACTGAAGAAATGCTCAAAGCTAATGGTAACAGTTTTGCTGGTAAGAAAGTGGTCATTTCAGGTTCTGGTAACGTAGCTCAATACGCTCTTCAAAAAGCAACTGAACTTGGCGCTACTGTCATCTCTGTATCTGACTCAAACGGTTATGTCATCGATGAAAACGGTATTGATTTCGACCTTTTGGTTGATGTTAAAGAAAAACGCCGTGCTCGTTTGACTGAGTATGCAGCTGAGAAAGCAACTGCTACTTACCATGAAGGTTCTGTCTGGACTTACGCTGAGAACTACGACATCGCTCTTCCATGTGCGACTCAAAACGAAATCAATGGTGACGCTGCTAAACGTTTGGTTGCTCAAGGTATTATCTGCGTATCAGAAGGTGCCAACATGCCGAGCGACCTTGACGCGATTAAAGTCTACAAAGAAAACGGAATCCTTTACGGACCTGCCAAAGCTGCCAACGCTGGAGGTGTAGCTGTATCAGCACTTGAAATGAGCCAAAACAGCCTTCGCCTTTCATGGACCCGTGAAGAAGTTGATGGACGCCTCAAAGACATCATGACCAACATCTTCAATACAGCTAAAACAACTGCTGAAACATACGGACTTGGTACTGACTACCTTGCAGGAGCAAATATCGCTGCCTTCGAAAACGTAGCAAACGCTATGATTGCACAAGGTATTGTTTAATTAGTCGATACATCCTATCGGAGGACAAATGATGAACTTACGGCCAATGGAAGTAAGAGACAATCCAGCTGTAGCGCAGCTCATTCGAGCCAGCCTAGAAGAATTCGGGCTTGACAAACCAGGAACTGTCTACTTTGATTCTCATCTAGATCATTTGGCCGACTATTATCAACAGCAAGAGAGAGCAGCTTACTTTGTTCTGGAAGATGAAGGACAGCTGGTTGGCTGTGGTGGCTTTGCACCTGTGTCCGATAAGATTGCTGAATTACAAAAACTGTATGTCACTAAAAATAGCCGTGGCAAAGGTTATTCCAGCAGGTTGATAAAGCGAATATTCCAGGAAGCCCGCCTAGCAGGTTATGAACAGCTTTATCTAGAAACCTCTACTGAACTGGCTACGGCTGTGTCCATCTATCAGCACTATGGTTTTACATCACTGCAAGAACCACTTTCTAACGCTGCCGGCCACCCAGCTATGAATATCTGGATGATAAAATCCTTCTCATCAGATGAATAGATGGCAATATACTATGGTCGACTTGAGGACATCAGTATCAAGCTCCTCAAGACAGCTAAAATAACTTTTAAAAATGTAGCCAAGGCTATGATAGTAAAGGTATTGTTTCAGCACTATCACACTAGAATAAATCCGACTGCTTATAAAAGCAGCCGGATTTTTATATATCTAATTTTTCAAAAAATTTGCCTGTTAACTGCTTTTCTTTTAACTTCTCCAGCAGTTCATTTTCCAGAAAAGGACTTAGTTCGTCAAAATCTTGGCAAACCTTAAAAACCGTCTCTCTATCCATCTGACCATAAGCTAATTCGTAATAGTCCTTATTATGATGCCAGTTCTGGTCATAGTTAACGTCTGTACGTTGATAGTAAACGATGTTTTGCTTCAGAGTCAGGTAAAGCTTCTGTGTTAGAATACTTTTCTGATCTTTGGATAATTTACTGCGACTGAAAATCTTAACACCTTGAAAAATCTTGTGCTCATGAATACCTTGATTTGTGACTTTCAATTCAACTCTTTTATAGTACATATAGTCACCTCCAGAAACTACCTACATTATATCAGATTTTGGCAGATTATCAAGCCAAAGTGTCATTTCCAAAAGTCTTTAGTCGCCTCTAAAATCTCTTCTGTAGGCGTCACTGTTGCTTCAATAATAGTCTTGCCAGTCTTTTTCAGATAGGCTTGTATCAGATGATAACCATAAGCATAGCCTGCAGCATAGGGCATTCCAACCGGTATTTGACCCTGTATCTCCGCGATTTCATCACCGTATAGATAAGGAGCCATTTCCGCCATCCCTGTTAGCTGAAGCTGACTTGAGATGATGGGCTTAATCTCTTCTAACTGCTCTGGACTGGTTGAAGTAACCCAAGGCCCAATGAGATCCTTACCATAGAGCTCAGCCGCAAAAGACTCTGCCAAGCCTTCACTGACTACCCAGTCTGCTAATGTCGTCTGCTGATTCCATTTGATAAATTGGAAGCGGACATTATGGTTGCACTCATGAGCTAGCGCTGCTTGTACTCGTGGCAAAGTATAGTCATTTGGTAGTAGACTAAGCATGAGGTAGCCTGGAATTCCACCATCTCCACTGTATCCCTTATTAATCTGTAGCATAGGTTTTTCTGGATTGCCCAATAAAATAGTAAAATGGTAATCCTCAACCTCTAAGTTATAGCCAGCCTGCTCAAAAAGCCCAATACTCCTTTTGATGGTATCCTGGCAGTCCTGCCAGAGTTGATCAGAGCTCAGAGAGTCGATAGCTGGTCTATCCTTTTCTGAGAGAGTTGAGGGTAACTGATTCATAAAACCAAGTAGGAAAAGAGCATCAAATCCTCCAGAATACTTTGCTTTCAGAGGAATGTGTTGCGTTTGGTATTTGGTTGCAAAAGGTGCTAATATTTTAGCTCGAAAGCAACCTTCTCTCTTTTCTAAAGGGAGCTCGAGCATCTCTTGGTAAACTTTATCTGAACGAATCATATTGATTTTCATAGTAATCTCCTTTCTTATTTACTATTAGTATAATCCCTTCCCTAAGGTCAGGGTCAAGAAGAAAATTGAAATATCTATTAAAATTTCATTGAAATTACCTCAAACCGTTCGAAAATTACCTTCAATAAAGTTCTTTAATACTGAGATTGTAATATCCGGAGTATCAATAAATTAAAAACTTACTTTTCTACTGTTCATAGGAATGATGATAGCAGAAAAAAATAAATCCTGAAGGGTAAAAACTTGTATCATTTTTTATGGAAAGCCTATTATTCAAAACTTGTTTGTCTCCTAGATAAACTATATAATTAGTTTGCCCCATTTGTACCCCATGAAATATAAAAAGAAAAACCGCTACTCCTAAGAATAGCGGTTTTATCATGTTTTTAAGCTACTAATGTAGTTGCTCTATTATTTAAGAGTAACTGAAGCTCCAGCTTCTTCCAATTTAGCTTTGATTTCTTCAGCTTCTGCAGTTGGAACGCCTTCTTTGATGACACCTGGTGCACCATCAACAAGTTCTTTAGCTTCTTTAAGTCCAAGACCAGTGATTTCACGTACAACTTTGATAACGCCAACTTTTTTGTCACCGGCAGCTGTCAACTCAACGTCAAATGAGTCTTTAGCAGCACCAGCGTCAGCAGCACCAGCTGCAGCAACAGCTACAGGAGCAGCTGCAGTTACACCAAATTCTTCTTCGATAGCTTTTACAAGGTCGTTCAATTCAAGGATTGAAGCTTCTTTAATTTCAGCAATAATGTTTTCAATGTTCAATGCCATTGTTATTTCCTCCAAATAAGTTTTTAATTTTATAATAGTTTTTTCGTAGCTAAGCTACGCTGCGTAGCTTAAGATTAAGCTGCGTCTTCTTTGTTGTCTGCAACCGCTTTGACTGCAAGAGCAACGTTGCGCACTGGCGCTTGAAGTACAGAAAGGAGCATAGAAAGAAGCCCTTCGCGGTTTGGAAGAGTTGCAAGAGCAACGATTTCTTCTTTAGATGCGACAGCGCCTTCGATTGCACCACCTTTGATTTCAAGTGCTTCAGCGTTTTTAGCAAAATCGTTCAAGATTTTCGCTGGTGCGATAACATCTTCGTTAGAAAATGCTACTGCAGATGGTCCAACAAAAACAGATGCAAGATCTTCAAGACCAGCTTTTTCAGCTGCACGACGTAAGATTGAGTTTTTAATTACTTTATACTCAACTTCGCTTCCACGAAGCTCACGACGAAGAACTGTATCTTGTTCAACTGTCAAACCACGAGCGTCTACAACGACGATTGATGCAGCAGCTTTCATTTTCTCAGCTACTACGTCAACTAGTTCCGCTTTCTTAGCAATAATTGCTTCACTCATTAGTGTGTTCACCTCCGTAATTATTTTGCTTGGGGAATTTTTCCAAAAGAAAAACGCGCCCAAACCTAGACACGAAAGTACAATACGCTTCTTTTTACATGATACGTTTTGTCCTCGGTAGGATCTTTATGAGTCGAGCTCCCCTACTGTCTTAGGCAGTTTTTTCAAACCGTATATAAGTATAGCATAGACAAAAAAAGAATGCAAGATTTTTGCAAACTTTTTTTAAATTTTTTTAAATCTCTACTGTCAAAACTTTGCCTTGCTTAACCACCTGTTCTCCAGCGATATAAACATCATCAACATCACTGGATTTGACAGCATAAACGAGGTGAGAGAGCATATTTTTCTGAGGTTGAAGATGGATTTTTCCTTGTGGTTGAATGACCAGAAAATCTGCCTGTTTGCCGACTTCTAGGCTTCCTATCTGCTTTTCCATTCCTAGAACCTTAGCTCCTTCGATTGTCAGTGCCTTAAGGGCTGTTTCGATAGGAAATTGGCTGGCATCTCCACTTTTCATCTTTTGAAGAAGGGCTGCTGTCCGTCCTTCCTCAAACATATCTAGATTGTTATTGGAAGCAACCGAGTCTGTCGCAATTCCGACTGCTACTCCTGCTTTTTGGAGTTGGATGATTGGAGCAATCCCTGAGGCCAGTTTGAGGTTACTGATAGGATTATGGGCGATTGCCACATGAGAAGTTGCCAAGCGTTCAATTTCTCGCTCGTTTAGCTCGACCCCATGAGCAAAGACAGACGGATGATCTAAATAACCCAGTTCTTCTAGAAAGGCGAGGGGACGTTTGCCATAGCGTTTGAGGATAATTCCTGACTCTTCCTTGGTCTCTGCCACATGGATATGGATAGGAATGTCCAGCTTTTTTGCCATATCTAAGCTCGCTTCCAGCAAGTCTCTACTACAGCTGTAGGGAGAATGTGGAGCTACCATAACCTTGAAATTTGGGTTTTCATATCCTAAGATTTCCTCTATGATGGCTCGGGTTCTGCTTATGGTCTCAGCAGTTGTTTCTGCCTCTGAAGAAAAGAGGGTCGGTGAGAAATAACAACTCATCTTGGAAGCCTTAACTGCCTGATAAATTTGCTCAATATCCACACCATTGGGATTATACATATCGTTGAAGGTTGTTGTTCCTGACTGGAGCATCTCTGTCAGAGCTTCTTTGACTGCCTTGGTAGTCATATCGGGAGTAAATCCTGCTTCTGCTGGCCAGATATAGTCATTGAGCCATTCGTGGAGATTGCTGTCATCCTGAATTCCTCGCAAACCTGTCATGACAGAATGGGTGTGGCAATTAACCAAACCAGGCATGATCCAGGCTCCCTGATAGTCTATAATCTGCTCAGCTTGCTCTAAAATCTCTGACTCCTCTTGGCCGACATAGACGATTTGAGAATCCTTAACGGCTAAGACACCATCCAAATAAACATGGAAATCTTGGTCACAAGTCACGATATTTACATGCTGATAGACTTTCATTGTTTTCTCCTTCTAAGACCCTGATTTTTTCTAGCTATTGTAACAAAAAAGTCACCCGAAGGCAACTTTTTTTGTCCATAAGATTTCAAAATAGAAAGGATTATTTAGAGCTAAAAGCTGCAGCCTTTTGCATTTGGTAATACTTGCCCTTTCTAGCCATGAGATCCTGATGGTTACCATGCTCCACGATGTCACCATCCACCAAGACTAGAATCAGATCCGCATCCTGAATAGTTGACAAACGGTGAGCAATGATAAAGCTTGTGCGCCCCTTCATGAGTTTGGCAAAGGCATCCTGTACCAGCACTTCTGTCCGTGTATCGATGGAGGAAGTTGCCTCGTCTAAGATAAGAATCTTGGGAATAGCCAGAAAGACACGCGCAATGGTCAAAAGCTGAGCCTGACCAACAGAGAGTGATTCACCCGCATTTTCCAGTTTGGTATCATAGCCCTGCGGCAGTTGTTGGATGAAAAAGTCTGCATTGGCTGCCTTTGCAGCAGCAATCACCTGCTCCCTACTGGCATCAGGATCTCCAAAGGCAATATTGTCATGAATGGTCACTTGCTTGAGCCAAGTTTCTTGGAGCACCATGCCAAACTGCTGTCTCAATGATGCTCGGGTATAATCGTAAATAGAACGACCGTCTAACAAGATATCTCCCGAGTTAATAGGATAAAAACGCATGAGGAGATTGATGAGAGTTGACTTACCAGCACCTGTCGGACCAACGATGGCCACCTTGCTACCAGCTGGGATATCGATAGACAAATCCTTAATCAAGATTTTTTCAGGATGGTAGCCAAAAGAAACATGTTTAAAGGAAATGGCTCCCTTCACTTGGTCACTAGTCAAGATTTCCTTACCTGTTTCAGCCACCTCTGGACTTTCTAAGACAGCATAGACGCGCTCTGCGCAAGCGAGAGCACTTTGCAACTCGGCTAGAACAGAAGAAATATCGTTAAAGGGCTTGGTGTACTGTTGGACATAGTTCAAAAAAGTCACTAAACGCCCAATGGTCAAGGTTGAACCCATCATGATACGATAGGCTCCCACTCCAGCAAGAAGGGCATAAATGAGCGCATTGACAAAGCGTGTCGAAGGATTAACCGTTGATGAATAAAAGATGGCTGACTGAGAATAGCCTGCGTAGTTGGCATTCGCCTCATCCAGTTTTTGGATAAACTCTGTTTGAGCATTGAAGGACTGGATAATAGTCTGCTGGCTAAGCGATTCTTCAATCAACTGAGTCTGAATCCCCCTCGTCTCTGTTTGCTTCTGAAAGAGATGATAGGAGCGTTTGGCAATAAAGCGTGAAATCACCATGGACAGTGGCGTCAACAACAAGACCATGAGGGTCATGAGGAGATGAATTTGGAGCATTGCAAGAATACTAACCAAAATCATCAAGACGCCAATGAAAAATTGGTTAAAAATCATGGTCAAGCCAGCTGCCAACTGTTCTATATCTGTAGTCACACGACTGACCATCTCTCCACTGCCCTGCCGATCCACAAAAGCAATTGGTAAACGATGGAGCTTATGAATGATTCGCTCTCGCAAGTCTTTGGTATAAGAGAAGATTAGACGATTATAAAGAAGAGGATTGGCCCATTGTACCAGAGTATTTCCTATGACTACCAAGATCATCTGAATGAAAATCTGCCAAAAAACTGGTGAAGAATCAGCAACTAGGACCTGGTCAATGACCTGCCCAATCAGAATAGGTAAGTAAATTGATAAGCCAACTTGGGCAATAGTTCCTAGAAAGGCTAGGAAAAGGAGGAAAGGATGGCTTAATAAATCCTTAGCCAAACGCTTGAGCGTCTGGTTTGCAGTTTGTCGTTTCATGCTAGTCCTCTTTTCCATGTTGGGATGCATTGATTTCGCGATAGACTTGGCTAGTCTTCATCAATTCCTCGTGCTTGCCAACAGCTAGTAACTCACCTTTTTCCAAGAGGAGAATCTGGTCTGCCATCTGTAAAGTTGAGGTTCGTTGAGAAATCAAGATTAAGCTTGTATTTGGCAAATTTTCTCGGATAGCTTTCAAGAGCTTGGACTCTGTGATGGTATCGAGAGCTGAGGTCGCATCATCTAGGATGAGAAATGGAGCTTGGCGCAAGACCGCACGTGCGATGGACAGCCTTTGTTTTTGTCCACCTGAGAAATTTCGCCCTCCTGCCTCAACTAGAGCATCCAAAAGTCCTTCCTTTTCACTGACAAAATCCTTAGCTTGCGCAATCTCCAAGGCCTGCCAGAGTTGCTGGTCAGACACTTCTCGATTAAAACCCAAAGTCAAATTGGAACGAATAGTTCCTTTAAAGAGTTCGACCTTTTGGGGAACATAGGCAATCCAAGACCGCCACTGCTCAAGATTACGAGGACTACGTCCATTTCGATAAAGGTCAATGCTCCCCTTGTCTGCTGGATAAAGACCAAGTAAGACTTGCACCAAGCTTGATTTACCTGAACCCGTTCCCCCAATGATACCAAGGATTTGCCCTTGATTCATATCAAAGGAAATGTTTCTCAGAGAAGCTTGAGCCGCATCGGGATAGGTAAAGGTCAATTCTTGGACTTGAAAAACCCGATCACCGGTAGCTTGCTTTTCTTCTAATTCTGAATAAATATATTCTGGAGCTTCGGTAAAAACTTCCTCGATTCGCTTGGCTGAGATATAGGACTGGTTGAGGGAATTGATCAGCATGGCGAGCTTAACCAATTCCACCAAGATTTGCAAGAGGTAGTTGATAAGAGCAATCAGGGCACCTTGACTGAGTAAACCTCCTTGAATTGAAATATATCCCTGCCAGATGATGACGAGAAGAGTTCCATTAACAATCAGATAAGTCAGTGGTGTTAACAAACTAGACCAGAAACCTGTCTTTTCTTGTAATCTAGCATAAACTTGGTTAAGAGTTTGAAAAATTTGTAACTCTCGTTTTTCCTGACCAAAAGCACGAATAACTCGCATCCCTTGCAATTGCTGGCGTGTTTCCTGAACCAGCTGGTCCGTTTTTTTTCTGAGACTGCTGTAGAGAGGATTGACCAGTCGAGAGAGACCGACAATGACAATCGTCAAAATGACAACCATAACTAAGAACCAGAAAGTCAGCTCAGCTGAGATTCTATAGGCCATAAAAATGGCTCCAAAAACGATAATAGGTGCTCTCAAAAAGAGGCGCAGGAATTGATTGATACCATTCTGTATCTGGTAGGTATCCGAAGTCAAGCGAGTAACCAAGCTAGAAGTCGTCAGACGGTCTCTGCTGTCCTTAGGTAAAGAAAGAATATGACGATAGAGGTCGTTTGTCAATTCCTTGGCAAAACCTACCGCAGCCTTAGCTGAGTAAAACTGGGCTACCAAGGCCACTAAAACGCCAATCACTGCAAAGATAAGGAGCAGGCCAATCTGCATCCAGAGGTGTCCTTGATTTCTCTGGGGCAAGGATTGGTCAACAATCCCAGCAATCACCATGGGAACCAAGAGTTCAAAAACAGCTTCAAGTAGCTTGAACAAGGGTGCTAAAATTGATTCTTTGATATAGGGTTTGAAGTAAGATAGTAAGTGTTTCATAGATCCCTTCTATTCTTATTCTGGAAATGAAGAAAGTGGGAAGCCCCACCCTCTCAGTTTTATTTGTTTAAGTAAGGTAATAGATAGCCATATCCTGCTTCTTCCATCTCATCCTTGGCTACAAAGCGCAAGGATGCAGAATTAATACAGTACCGCAGGCCACCTAATTCCTGAGGTCCATCTGTGAAAACATGACCCAAGTGAGCATTTCCTGACCGAGAACGAACCTCGATTCGCTCCATTCCATGGCTCAGGTCCTTGTAATAGTGAATCAACTCCTTAGAAATCGGACGACTAAAACTTGGCCAACCACAACCTGAGGCAAACTTATCCTTAGCAAAAAAGAGTGGCTCCCCTGTCGTGATGTCTACATAAATTCCCTCTTCAAAGGTTTGGTCATAAGCATTACTAAATGGAGCCTCTGTAGCAGCTTCTTGCGTAACACGATAAGACTCTTCAGTTAAGCTTTCCTTTAACACCTCTTGACTAGGCTTTTCATAGTTAGAGGCGTCAATCAATGGCTTCTCAGCATCCGTCACATCGATATGACAATAACCTGAAGGATTTTTCTTGAGATAGTCTTGATGGTAGTCTTCTGCTAAAATGTAGTGGCGAAGTTTCTCCACCTCTACTGCAATCTTTCGACCCAGCATACGCTCCTGCTCCTGCACCACTGTGTAGATAGCTGGCAAGTCTGCTTCATCCTGATAATAGATTCCCGTTCGATATTGGCGACCACGGTCATTCCCTTGTTGATTAATAGACAAGGGATCAATGACACGGAAATAATAAAGCAAAATCTCTCTGAGTGACACTACTTTCTCATCATAAATCACTTGAACAGTCTCTGCATGGTCTGTTTCCTTGAGCAACTGGTAATTAGTTGTTTCGACTTGCCCATTAGCGTAGCCGACACTGGTTGCTAGCACTCCAGAAATTCGTGAAAAATACTCCTCTAGGCCCCAAAAACAACCACCTGCTAGATAAATTTCTGCCATCTTTATTTCTCCTTTATCAAGTTTTTAACTAATACTCTTCGAAAATCTCTTCAAACCACGTCAGCTTACATCTGCAACCTCAAAACAGTATTTTGAGCTAACTCCGTCAGTTCTATCCACAACCTCAAAACCATGTTTTGAGCAACCTGCGGCTAGCTTCCTAGTTTGCTCTTTGATTTTCATTGAGTATAAACTTCTTTTCAAAAAAAGGACAGGAAGCCCTCTGGTCGAGAGTTTCCCCATCCTATCCTCTATTTCTTTATTTTGCTTCTACACGGACACCTTGGGTATCAACTTTCAAGTCATGCAGTTTGCCTTTAAAAGACTGCTTTTGCAATTCAGCTTTAATCTTCGGCATCTTGTCATGAGAAGCCAAGACCATCACTGTCGGCCCTGCTCCAGAGAGGTAGGTCGCATAGGCACCATTCTCTTTAGCTACTTGCTTAATCGTCGCAAATTCACGGACCAGACTTTGACGATAACGCTCGTGGAAGAGGTCCCCCTCGATTGCTTGACCAGCTGTCACCATATCTCCTGCTAACAAGGATGCAACGGCCACATTGGCGATAGAACTAGCCGCAACAGCTTCCTTATAGGACAATTTTTTAGGTAAGACACCACGGCTGTCGCGAGTGCGCAATTCATAGTTGGGAATATAAGCTAGAAAATCACACTCCGGGAAGTCAGACACAATTGCTGAAACATGCCCTTCAACAGAACTTGCAATAACGAGATTGCCGTAAATTGCTGGAGCCACATTGTCAGGATGCCCTTCAATCTTGGTCGCCAACTGCAATTTGTCGTGGTTAGATAAGTTGAGCTTGCCCAGTTGATTAGCTAGTTCAATCCCAGCAACGATAACAGAACTAGAAGAACCCAAACCACGCGCCAAGGGAACATCACTGGTCATTTTCAAGCGTCTCGGTTGCAAGTCAGGCGCAATTTGCAAGGCAATCTTAAGCAAAAGATTACGCTCGTCATGGGGAATCCATTTGCCAATCTGGTGTTCAATCAACCACTCATCCCGTTCTTCACAGACCTCAATTTGAAGATACTTGGTAACAGCTACACCGACCGAATCAAAACCTGGCCCAATATTGGCACTGGTTGCAGGTACAATAATCTTCATCCTATTCTCCTAACACCTTGAAGGTATTCAAGAGGTCAAATTCTGAAGCTTTGGCCAACTCTGCTGAAACATTCTCAAGTTGTGCTTTATTGATCTTATGAGTGATAATCACTACACGCGCCTTGTCACCCTCTTTGCCATCTTGGAGGATTTGCTTGAAGGAAATATCTTGAGCATTGAAAATCTCAGCCAATTTCAAGACCTGACCTTTTGAGTCTGGAGCCAAGATTGAGAAATAGTAGTTTGCTTTAACATCTTCTGGATTTGCCAAGACTAGGTCACGGCTATATTCGTTGAAGTCTTTACCAATGGTACCATCATTCAAGCGACGAACGATACGGACAATGTCCGCTACAACACTAGTTGCAGTTGGTTTTTGACCAGCACCTGGTCCGTAGTACATCGATTCACCGATTCCGATAGACTCCACAAAGACTGCGTTCATTACCCCATTCACACTGGCAAGTGGATGTGCTTTAGGAAGGAAGGTTGGAGTCACTTCTACAGCAATACCTGAAGGAGTTTCCTCGATGGAACCAACCAATTTCACTACATAGCCAAGGTCTTGGGCTACAGCTACGTCTTCTGGTGTGATGTTGCGGATTCCCTTGTGGGCTACATCGTCAAAGGCAACCTTCATACCAAAAGCAAATTGGCTCAAAATCACCATCTTGTAGGCTGCGTCAATCCCATCCACGTCATTTGTAGGGTCGCTTTCTGCAAAACCAAGTCTTTGCGCTTCTGCAAGAGCGTCATCATAAGACCAGCCTTCTTCGACCATCTTGGTCATCATGAAGTTAGAAGTTCCGTTAACGACACCAAGAACGCGCGTGATTTTATCAGAAGCTAATGAATTTGCTAGAGTGCGAAGAATTGGAATCCCACCAGCAACTGCTGCTTCGTAGTAAAGTGCTACATTATGCTCTTTAGCGATTTCTAGCAATTCTGCACCATGAACAGCCAAAAGGTCCTTGTTAGCAGTAACAACGTGTTTCCCAGCTTCTAAGGCACGAGTGATAAAGGTCTTAGCTGGTTCGATACGCCCCATCAATTCCACTACGATTGTAATGTCTTTATCTGACAAAATATCGTCTACATTGGTTACAAAGTTAAAGTCATTTCCTGCTGCAAGCAAGCGGTTCTTTTCATCTTCATCCTTAACCAATACCTTGGCCACTTCAATCTCTGAATGAGCTGACTGAACGATTTTTTCTCCATTTTCCTTTAGGAGGAATGGCACACCACTTGCAACGGTACCAAATCCAAGTAAAGCAATTTTAACTGTCATGTTTGTCTCCTAGAAATTTTCTGATATAGCCATTATAACAGAATTTTATGAAAATTCCTATTATAGTAAATCACTATTTCGGTCTAGAAAAGAAAAAACGAATCCCAAGATTCGTCTTTCCTGATAAATGAAAATTGATTTTAAAAATTATGAACGAATCTTTTGCAGACCGAGAACTGCATCATGGTTAATCAATATTTGCCCATACTCTTGCAAGACTGAACGACTGATGTCACTATCGTCTGCAAACTCACGCATACGAGCCAAGAGCCAAGCCGGATATGGACTTGGATGATTTTCCACATCGACTAAGATTGTCAAATAATAGTGTCCATTCATCTTATAGAGTTCAGATGTTTCCATCTGGTAGTTAACCGTCTTTGCAAAAGCAACTAAGTCAGCAAGGCTTGCAAAGCGTAGGATATAGTAGATATAAGGTTCTTTCTTATTCTCCGTCTCCTTGTCTGCCTGCTCTTGCTCTTCTTCCTTTGCTTCGACCTGCTCTAGAGATTGGATGGCCTCAATATCGTCCTTGGTCTTATCTGCAATGCTCTTTTCCAAGGTTTTGAGAAATTCATCTGGCGACATTTGGGCTAATTCTTCCATGTCTGGTAGATCCGCCAAATCTTCAAAATCCAGATTTTGGTCAATCTTGGACTTGGTCACAAAGACGTCGACCTTATCAGGTTTTGGCGTCACGCGGAAACTCAGCATGCCACTATCCAAGAAATTGTCTGGCATCTCTAACTCATCTAAAATAGCATAGAAAAACTCTTCGGTTTTTTCCTGAGGAACGAGAAAGTCTGCAATCTCCATTCCCCGATCCATCAAATCATCTAAAGTCATCGTGATTTTTAGTGTTGTATCACTAATTTGTTTCATCTTCATATCAAGTAACCTCATACTTTCAGTCTATCTATTATACTAGATTTTTACGATTTTATCAAAAGAATGAAGCGAGAATGTGATATAATACTAGATATGATTTTAGATTTAAGAAAGAAAGTTCAATGAAAAATATAAAAGTAAATGCATTGGCCAGCTTGCTGGTCAATATTCTCAATATCGTTTTTCCACTGATAACCAACCCTTATCTGACGCGGATTCTCAGCAAATCCAATTACGGTTATTTCAATACAGCCAATACCTGGGCAAGTTTCGTTATTCCACTAGCTGCCTTTGGAATATACAACTACGGGATTCGAGCTATCAGTAAGGTCAAGGATGACAAGAATAAAATCAACTACGTCTTTTCTAAGTTGTTTTATATCTCGGTTTTCACTTCCCTCCTGACCACTGGTATCTACTTCCTCATTATCTTCTTTGACACCAGCATTGAGAATCTGAAAGTCCTCTACTACATCCTAGGGGCCCAAGCACTCTTCCAATTTCTCAATATCGAATGGATGAACGAGGCTTATGAAAATTATGCCTTCATCCTCTATAAGACATTAATTATTCGAATTACCATGCTGGTCGCTATCTTCGCCTTCGTTAAAACGGCAGATGATATCGTTCCTTATGCTATCGTTATGACAGCGACCACTGTCCTCAACTACCTGCTCAGTTTTCTTTGGATTAAGAGAGAAGTTTCTTTTGTTAAGATCGGTTTCGTCGAATTAGCTAAAGCTTCTAAACCGCTCTTCACTATGCTTCTCTTAGCGAACGCTAATATGCTTTATACCCTGCTAGATAGAATGTTTATCACTAAGGGACCGGATGAGAACTATATTTCCTACTATACAATTGCCTATAGTATCGTCATGTTGATTGCCAGTGTCTTAAGTGGAGCTATCAACGTCAGTATTCCACGCCTCGGCTACTATCTCGGGAAAAAGGATTACAAGTCCTATAATTATCTCGTGAATCAAGCGGCATCCCTATTCTATTTCCTTATGGTTCCAACTAGTATCGGGATTATGATATTGGGACGGTACGCAACTGTTATTTATTCTTCTGAAAAATATCTTGAAGCGGGTATCGTAACTAGCGTCTTCGCTTTTCGTACCATCATTTGGGCTATTGAGTTGATTCTTGGTAAACAGATTATCTTTATCAACGATCATGAAAATCGCTTAACTGCCTTCTACTTCCTTGGTGGTGGTGCCAATATACTATTAAATAGCATCTTGTATTTCAATAATATTTTTGCACCTGAGTATTACATCGCTACGACCATTATCGCAGAAACTATCGTTGTTTTACTTGAAATTCATTTTATCAAGAAACACCAACTGATTAGTTTAAAAGAAATTTTTATAACCTTAACACGTTATAGCATTATATCCCTTGGTTTTATCCCAATCTTCTATATTTTCAAGATGATTTTCCAAATCAATTCCTACACAGTAAACTTTAATATGATTCTCATGGTTCTTTCGACCGTGGCAACTTGTGGTATCTATTACCTCTTGACCCTCTTTATTACGAAAGACAAAACACTCCACTATGCACTGAACCTTGTACTTGCTAAATTAAAACGAAATTAAAAAAATCCCCTACTGATAAATTAGTTGCCAGTAGGGGATTTCTTCTTTATTCTTTTTCTTTCTTTTCAGAAGCGTTGGCTTCCAGATTTGAATCTTGTTTAGGTTGTTCAACAATAGAGGAATTAGCTTCTTGTTTCTGTTCTGGCTTGACTGCATCGCTATTTACAGCAGCAACAGCCTGTTTCCAGATTCCTTCTTCGTTTACTTTGTAACCATCAGGTGTTGTTGCGTTCTTCAACAAAGAACCATTAGCTTGGAAATAGTACCAATTACCATCAAGCTGTTTCCAACCCGTTTGCATAGCTCCTGATTCATCAAAGTAATAATGATCACCATTTACTTTATGAAGGCCAACCAACATGATGCCATCTTCAGGATTTAGATAATACCAGACGCCTTTGTCTTTTATCCAACCAGTTTTCATGGCTCCATTTGATTCAAAGTAACGGTAATGATTATCAAACCATTTCCAGCCTGTTTGCATGGCACCAGATTTGCTAAAGTAATATTGCTTACCATCTACTTGATGGAGGCCGACTAACATAACGCCTTCCTTACCTTCAAGATAATACCAGGCATCACCATCTTTCAACCAACCAGTTTGGAGTGCGCCCGACGTAGCGTAGTAATGCCAAGAATCATTTGACCACTGCCATCCAACTTGCATAGTACCTGCAGAGCTGAAGAAATAGTTCTTACCGTCAATCTCTTTAGATCCTACAGCCATAATACCTGTTTCTGGATCCAAATAATACCATGATTCTTTATCTTTCAACCAACCCGTTTTCATAGCACCTGAGTTCGTATAGAAGTACCAGCTATTGTCTTGCCACTTCCATCCAGTCTGCATGGCACCACTAGCATTCAAATAGTAACGAACACCATTTATATCTTGTCTGCCAGTTAACATGATGCCATCTTTATCCAGATAATACCATGTTTCCTGATCCTTGACCCAGTCGGTTTTCATAGCTCCAGAACTTGCAAAATAGTTCCAGTGACCATCAACAAATGCCCAGCCAGTTTGCATGATACCTTCTTGATTAAAGTAGTATGTGCTTCCATTGATATTCTTTTTACCAATGGTCTTTAGCCCATCCTCATCATAGAAATACCAATTTGAATCAATCTTTTGCCAAGTTGAAGGCTTACCTGCTGTTTGGAGTGCACCACTTTCGCTAAAGACCATCTTCTTGCCATTATAGACTTGATGTCCTGTTAGCATCTTCCCATCTGCTGCAAAGAGATACTTTTTCCCTCCGATTTCAGAGAGCTCGCTAAATCGTCTAGCACCATTTGATTGGATATAATACCAAGAGTCATCTAGTTTGAACCAACCACCAGTTTGCATTTTACCATTTTGGTTCAGATAGTAATCATTCCCTTTGGCATTTTCTCCCCAGTCGTCGTTAAGGTGAAGCCAGCGACCTGCTTGCATTTGTCCTTTTCCATTAAAGAAGTAAGTGGCTCCGCCAATCTCTCTCCAGCCGATAGCCATTTCTCCGTCAGTCAAACGATATTTCCAATAACCATCTTCTTGATACCATTTTTCGTCAACTACAGGGATATCAGGGAAGGTATTTGAAACATTTGCAAATCCTTTATCGCTAATATCAAAAACGGTAGCGTCTTGAGTTTGGCTAGCAGCATGAAGAACCTGAATATTTTTCTTCTGAAGGTATTCTCTGGTTGAAGCAACATTAATATCTCCACCAGTTGTCTGAATAATCATTTTTGGTGATAAGTTTTCAAGGAAATTAATCGTATTTGAAATTGTCGCATCATAATGGTGGTTCCATTTCATCATATCAACCTTACCGATAACTGGACCTAACTTATCTTCTGCTCCTTCGGCATTATCCAAATCTCCACCAAGATAGATTCTCTTTCCTGCCACAGTCACTACTGAAACAATGGAGTTGGAGTTATCATCTCGAACTTTTTTCAGATTCCCGTCAGCATCATATTCATTCTTATAGTTGTAGAGTTGGATATCCATATCACCTAATTTTAGATGACTATCCTCATCTGAAATATTCTGGATAAGAGTAACTCCTCGTTTTTGAGCTGCTCTCAAAGCATTATCATAATTGAAAAGATTATCCCATAGTCCCCAGTTTGCTGTGATCCGATCATCTGAATATTTTTTCAAATAAAACTTACCGACCTGATATCGATTGAGTATTTCGTCTGCTCCACCAATATGGTCACTATGAACATGAGTGCCTATAATAAAATCTAATTTTTTTACACCTATTTGATCCAAGTGGCGAATCAATCGATCCTCCAATACTTGATAATTTCTCATGGAAATTCCCCAGCGGCTTGGATAGCGTGGATCACTCCCATCAGGAAAATCATAGTCTTCTCCCATATCAATCAAAGCATAATGACCATTGCTTTCCAGAAGGATGGCATCACTCCCAGATTTTGCTTTTGTATTTATGAAATGGATACGATTGCCCGAACCTGCAGAGATGGTATCTGCATCTACTTCTTGCGATAACTGAATCAGTAATAGAAAGAATGCGAGAACACTATAGCTGACTGATTTTAATAACCATTTATTTTTCACCTTGAAAACTCCTTTATCTTAACAATAAGCAACTTTTACTAATCTAATCAATCCAGTAGTTTTTATCCCCTCCTGGGACTTGTTGCTCAATAGGCGGTGGAGTCATATAGTTTTCTCCAAATTCGTAGACAAGTATTTCATGGTATTTTCTCGGAACCTTGACCACAATGTTTTCATAAGGCATATCAATCAAATCATAGAGCCATTCTTTTTTTATACCATTTGGATAATAAGGGTCATAGATAGTACAAGTAAGATCTGTTGCTTGATCTACACTATACTTCAAAGCAAGACTCTCTAATTTTTGATTCCATAGCTGTGGGGAAGTTAAGCGGAAAATCGCTGATCCCATATAACGAGGGAGGTTCTTAAGTCCACCATTCTCAGACTTGATCCCTTTAAAATTCAATGAAGAAAGGCGAATGAAATATTTGTAGAGCTTCATTTTCTTACGGTCACTTTCCTCTGTGACGACACCATCATATGGAAAAATGTCAACACAAGTTCCCAATACAACCGTTGGGTCTACGAGGTTAGCATCTCGACGAGTCCTTACATCATAGACTCTCATATAACTGTATGGGTATCCCTTTGTTTCTCTGAATGAAATCAATTTGTAGTAGGGATGATTTTCATTTTGTAAAACCTTGTACAGTTTTTCAAATTCATCACGCGCTAAGGAAATATCTGTATCATCATCCCAAGGGATAAATCCTTTATGGCGTACAGCTCCTAGTAAGGTTCCAAAGTCAATAAAGTATTTGATTTGATGTTGTTCACAAAGATCATGTAGATACTTTAAAATATCCAATTCTACTTGCTTGATTTCTTCAAGAGTTAAAGTTCTTTCAGACATAGGTTCTATTCTCCTAAATTTGACTATATTTTTAAATGTTTCTTAATCCCAATCTCGTCATTTAGACCTTTTAACAATCTTCCATAATTTAAAATCATGATGAGATACTCTTTGTTCAACCGGTGGCAATTGCATATAGTCTCCGTAGTCTGAGGTCAAAATTTCATGATAGTTTTTCGGAATGGTAAATTCCTTACCTTCAAATGTTCCAGTAGTAACTTGTTCCAGCCATTCACGTCTCCACACTGGTTTGTTCATATCCTTGTAGATAAGATAATCCACCTGCTCATAATCTGAGACTTTACGGGATTTTGCAAGCTCTTCAATCTGGGCAACGTATTTGTTCGTATTGGTGAAATAGAAAATAATAACTGAAACATAACGTAGCAGTGAATTCAGTACACTTTTTGTATTGGTAATGCCTTTGAAGGTATAGCAACTCAATTGACGTTTCTTTATCAGTTTCGTCATCTTGTTTTTAAATTGTACGTCATCCTCGTAGCCATCTACAGGGAAAATATCTACATAGATTCCCATATTCGAATCGATGCGAACATCTTCTTCTAGCAAGTAAGTATGGTTATCCTGCACTTTCATGAAGGGATAGACATAGTTGAGATTATTTTTATAAGACATCACCTCGTAACGTTTATCAGGGTTAGCGATAAGGTAGTCTTGCAATTTTTCATAATCTTCTCGTAACATGCAGATATCCATGTCATCATCCCAAGGGATAAATCCTTGATGGCGAACAGCACCAATTAGACTTCCATATGCTAAGAAATACTTGACTCCAATTTTCTGACAAACTTCATGAATATACTCCATGATTCCAAGTTCCATCTGTTGAATTTCATTGATATCTGTTACTTCTTGGTACCGAACTCCTTCATCCCGTTTGCAGACTACGAGTCCATAGCCAATCGCTAGCCAGAAGATGATATTAATAAAGTTGGTTGAATACATAATCTGACTTTCAAATAATTGACCAAACAAGATACCAAAGAATAGGATCATGATCAATTTATCAGTATTTTTCTTGGAAACAATCAAATACGTTAAAAAGCGCTTGATGACATAAGCCAGTACAAAAAGGAAGGATACCAAACCTAGAACTCCCGAACTGACAAATATGGTCACAAAAATGTTATGGAAATTCCCACCAATAAGGGAGTTTTGAATCTCAAATTTACTGAAATATTCTGTGTAGTAATCTGGAACATTTCGTACACCATAACCAAAAATTGGTTTGGCACTTCCCATCTTGATGGCATTTTTCCAGATATAGGTTCTACCACTTGGTGTTGTTTCGATCAGATGGAGCTCACCGTTTTTCTTAGTAACAGATGAATCTGTCTCAGCATAGGATTGTCCATTGTTTAAATCTAAGACAGTCGCAGTTTCAGATGAGATATAGATTGAAGTTACATAGCTTAATCCAATATTAGTTGCAGCAATCAGCAAACCAGCAACTATAAAAGTGAGGAATCGTTTAACGATACTCCCTCTAGTAGCAAAGAAACTATAGAGTCCAATCATGAGAAGTAAAGAAAGTAAGGCTCCTCGACTTTGCATCGTAGCAAAGTAAACGAATTGAATCACATTATTCAGTTTAAGATAAACAGAATATTTACTTCCTTTATGGATCAAATACATAGCCAAAATAATGCTAATGTATGAAAATATCGCACTAGCATTTGGATTGACAATCCCCCACAGACGTCCATTCATGACACCATAGTAATAAGATTGTTCACCAATCTTAAATAGGATGAGGACTCTACTTATCAATAAACCAAACGCAAAAATTGCTGAAGAAAAAGATACAATTTGAACCGTATAGGCAATCCAGTCAAATAATTTTTTAAGTTGCCCTGATTGTAACATGGTAAATAATAAAACATAGGTTACCATGAAGAGGATTTCAATCACATTTCCAATCAGATGTCCAGAGCGATTGAAAATAGCTGATAGCAGATGACTTCCAGCTAAGAGTCCAAATAAGGATAGAAATTTGCAATCTGCTGTGATTTCTTTCCACTTAAACAATAAGGTATAGCAAATATAAAGCACTACAATCGCTGATAATCCCTTGTAGAGGGGATTTGCTATCTTATAAACCAGTGAACTCATACTTAAAATAGAAATGAAAACAAATAGATACGCAATCCATAGTTTTGATTTTTCAAAGTATTCATCCATTTTTGAAAAATTCATTTTCAACTCCTTCTCATGATATTAGTTTTTTAATCCAACAATTTTCTTATATAGCCATGGAGAAATGACAAGTGAAAGGATCGCTACCTTGCGAAAAGTGGTGAAATAAGCATCTTTCCATATTTCGCGTCGGTGCTGAACAATCCAATTCCTCAGCTCGGCTTTCTCCTTTTGATACTCTTCACGTGAAGTAAAGATAATTTTATCGTAAACTGTGATGTACGACCAACACTCTCTATTTATTAATTCGTATTTTAAATTAGGGAAGGCTTGTGAAACTTGAGCAATTATTTGCTGATAAACTTCTATTGTGTCAAATACATGTCGATTAACAGATGTTGTTGCACTTCCCTCACGGTGATCATAATAATAAACAGGTTTGTCAATAAATACGCAACTGCATCTTGTCTTTAGTAGCAATTCAGTTAAAAATAGAGCATCTTCAGCTAGGTGATAGTTGGTATTAAACTTTTCATCCGCTAGCAGGTCTCTCTTAAACAGTTTTGCGACTGGAAAAAATGATGTTCTGGTAGTCATCAGTAGTTCCTTCATGGTTTCTTCTGTTGACCAGAGTTCTGTTTTTCCTGAATGTGAAGGTAGGTCTGTTACAATGCCGTTTTTGATATGGTGCA
Organism: Streptococcus oralis; assembly: GCF_023109155.1. Lineage (GTDB taxonomy): Bacteria > Bacillota > Bacilli > Lactobacillales > Streptococcaceae > Streptococcus > Streptococcus oralis_BZ. Next base: position 426,338 of record NZ_JALDUA010000002.1, read on the forward strand.
GAGGAGCAATAACAAAGCCTACATTCACCCCTTCAACTGCACTTGCTAAAGTAGCTAGGTAATCCTTGGTAACGAAATCATCGCTATCAATAAAGGTAACCCAAGAACCCGTCGCTAGCTGAATTCCCATATTTCTAGCATTTGAAACTCCAGCATTTTCGATATGATAAACCTTGATATTCTCATACTGAGATGCTAATTGATCACAGATCTGTCCACTGGAATCAGTAGAACCATCATTGATTAGGATTAACTCAAAATGGGTATAAGTCTGTTGAAGAATCGACTCCACACATCGCTCCAGATAAGCCTCTACATTGTAGACTGGAACGATAACGCTTATTTTTTCTCCCATCATGCTCCATATTCTCCCTTGTACTCTGTGTAGCTCTTATCCATGTCTGCTATAATAGCATCATGATGCGGTACTTGCTTGTCTGCTGGTGGCGGTGTCATATAGTCCCCAAAAGCAGTGCTGAGATAGGCATCGTAGCCAACTGGGATAGGCATCTCTGTTCCTTCAAATGGCAAGAAAAGATTGTCTTCAAAGGATGCGATTGGGTATTTGTTTCGCATGTAGCCGGGACCTGAGCATAATTCCGTAATTCCATCGCTCTCAGCCAGACCATACTTGGTCATTTCTTTTTCAGCTTTTTTCCAAATGCGATAACGTAGAGATTTTGGAGTCAGGCCGAGTAAGATGCGACTTCCCCATTTCATGACCGCACCATGCTTTTCTGGGATAGTTTGCGCACAAAAGAGTGAATAAATCAGGGCCCAACGAACCTGTTTCTTACGCTCAGCTGGATTTTTAGGATAATAATCCAATGGTAAAACGTCCAAGGCCAAACCGTGTGGCAAATCCAAATCCTTTTGATAAGGCTTGATACAAGTAGTTTCCTTGTCACGAATGGTAATAAAAAGGTTACGGTCTACAAAATCTTTGTTACTCTTTGACAAGAAATAACGCTCGTCTGCATAACGTGGCCACAGTTCTGCTAATTTTTCATAGTCCTTACGTGGCATGAAAAAGTCTAGATCATCATCCCAAGGAATGAAGCCCTTATTACGAAGGGCGCCAATGGCTCCTCCACCACAGAGATAGCACAACAAATCATGTTCTTTACAAAATGCGACGAAATATTCAGCCATTTCCAGACTACGAGCCTGAATCGCTTTCAAATCACTCATGTCTCTCCTCTTCTGTCCAATAACGAGTTATATCGTTTTATTATACCATAAAAAAGCCCTAAAAATCCATCAGATACTAAGAAAAATCAAAGCCTAAACCACTTTTTCACTTGTGATTCAAACTTTGATTTTTTTATAGTATTCTATCTCATTCCCATTTGGGCGAGTTTGGTCTGGTATTTATTTTGATCAACTAGAAGTCCTTGTCCACCATAGATATCATAAGCATCTACCCAGTCACCAAGTTCGGGAACAGTTAATCTTTCGATACCATTCTGAGCGCCTTCTATGACAGATAAACCATTGGTCAACAAGAAGCTATATGGTAAATTGGTCGAAGTCATCGCAAAGACTTTTCCAAGTGCCTCAGATCCTGTAAAGAGTTTGGTTGGATCTTTGATCTGCTCAAGAACGGCTGACATGACTTGTTGCTGACGTTTGGTACGGCCATAGTCTCCCTCATCATCATCACGGAAGCGAGCATAGTTCAGCAAGGTGGAGCCATTCATCTGCTGTTTTCCAACTTTGATAGTTTGAGTTGGGGACTCTGTCTCTGTTGCATGAAGGTCATCTCCAACTGTGGCTTCTGTTAAAGGTTGACCATTCAATGTTGAGAATTGGGCATCAATCGTTACTCCGTCAGGGAAGAGGGTATCAATAGCTGTTGCAAAGGCCTGGAAGTCAACTAGGGCATAGTACTTAATATCCAAATCAAAGTTGTCTTTTAGAACCTTGCGGACCATTTCAGCACCTTTTTGCCCTTCTTGTTCCCCAAGTTCATAAGCAACATTTAGTTTATTATCCGTCTGTTTCTGGCCATTTACAATCTTACTATACCCGTCGATATAAACTAAGTTGTCACGCATAAAGCTGACTAGTTTGATCTTCTTATCCGATCCACTGACATTCAGTACCATGATTGTGTCGGTACGGGTCTCCGCACTATTTTGACCGATACGGCCATCTGTCCCCATCACTAAAATATTCACACCATCTTTGGTATCCTGACCGTTAAAGACCTCTACTTGAGCTGCCTTGGCGTCAGCTGGCTTATTTGTTGGATTGGCTGCTGACTGGAACCCTCGAAGAAACATAAAAATCATTCCTGCAACCACACATGTAATCAACAGCAAGAACCAAGTCAATATTCGTTTGAAGCGAATTCTTCTTTTTTTCTTTTTGACTTTAGGTTGAGGAGCTACCTTTTCACGTTTCTTAGACCGGCTTCTACTGCCATAAGTCGGAAGATCAATATCTCTACCCCAAGTTTCTTCTTTTTCTTCTTGGTGGAAATGGTGAACTTCAGACTTGGGACCTGCCATTTTCTGTTGCAGATAATCAAATTCCCTCCGTTCACGGTCGTTAAGGTAATGAATATTTTTGAAGAGATAGTCATAACGTAACTGCTCGTGATGACTTAAAGGATTTTCTTTGCTCATTGACTCTCCTTTTCTAAATCATTTATGGTAAAAATCGGGTAGGTTCCCAGTATCTTGTGCTGGATCCCAATGGCCTCTAGTTCTTGTCTGGCAAAATGAACCAGTTCTTTTTCACTATAGTCCACATCAATAATGAAAAAGTATTCTCCCAAGGCTGTTTTAAGGGGGCGACTTTCAATCTTTGTTAAGTCAATCCCTCTCCAAGCAAAGGTCGAAAGTGCCTTGTAAAGAGCACCAGGTAGATTGTCTGGTAAGGTCAAGGCCAAACTCATTTTTTCAGCTTGCGAGTTCAAAGGAATCATCGGTATCTCTGCCCCTAACACCCAAAAACGGGTAAAATTGGATTCCATTTCTTGAATATCCTCAGCAATCAATTCCAATCCATATTCTTCAGCTGAACTTTTAGGAGCAATAGCTGCATAAGGCTGGTCTGGATGTTCTGAGATAAAGCGGGCCGCATAGGCGGTACTGGCTGTTACCTCAATTTTGGCTTCTGGATAGTGTTTATCGATGAATTTTTTTCCCTGAGCCAAAGCCTGAGGATGGGAAAAAATCTTCTCAATTTTTGACTGACCTGGAACTGCCATCAGTTGCTGGTGAATGGGTTGAACGATTTCTGCAACTGCTTGGATGCGAGCCTGATGAAAAAGGTAATCCAAGCTTTCATGAACGCTACCTTCAATGGAGTTTTCAACTGGCACCACAGAATAGTCCACCAAGCCCTGTTCATAGGCTTTGATAACATCTGTGATATTGGCAAAAGCCTGCAATTCCTCTTTGGGAAAAGCTGTCTGCACAACATGATGCGAAAAAGATCCCTTGGGACCTAGATAGGCAATTTTCATCTCAGTTCCTCTATAATTTCCTCTGGGCTTAACTTGGTCACATCCAAAACCCGACTGGCTACTTCCTCATACCAAGCTTGTCTTTCATGGAAAATAGCTGCTAGTTCTTCCTTACTATGATTTAGAAAGAGCGGGCGCTGATTGTCCTTATCAGCTGCGATACGTTGGTAGAGGGTTTCAAAATCGGCTTTCAGATAGATGTTATCAGGATTGGTTTTGAGCAAGTCACGATTTCTCTGAGAAATGATAACTCCTCCGCCAGTTGACACAACTCGGTCCGTTTTTAGTAAGTCAGATAGGACTTCTGACTCTACTTGACGAAAGGCCACTTCTCCTTTTTCAGCGAAGAAATCCGCAATGGACATGCCCAAACGTTCCTCGATTAAGGCATCCATATCGATGTAGTCTGGGTCCAATCCTCTAGCGATTGTCGACTTGCCTGCCCCCATAAATCCGAGTAATACCTTAGCCATGAATCAAGCTCTCCAAATCATCAAAGAAGCTAGGATAGCTGGTATTGATGGCTTCAGCACGGTCAAGTTCCACTTCTCCATCAGCAACCAAGAGGGCTGCGATGGCTGTCATCATTCCAATTCGGTGGTCACCAAACGTATTGACTCTAGCGCCATGAAGGACTGATTTCCCTTTGACAATCATCCCATCTGCTGTAGGAGTGATATCCGCCCCCATGCTATTTAAGGCGTCAGCCACCACCTGAATGCGGTCAGTTTCCTTGACCTTGAGTTCCTCAGCATCCTTAATGACCGTTACACCTTGTGCTTGTGTCGCGAGAAGAGCAATAATAGGCAATTCATCAATCAAACGTGGAATCAAGGCTCCACCTATCTCCGTTCCTTTGAGGTCTGAAGACTCGACAGTCAAGGTTGCTGATTTAGCGACTGGATCGATTTCAGTTATTTCCAATTTTCCTCCCATGGCACGAATGATATCAATAATACCAGTACGCGTTTCATTGATGCCCACATTCTGCAGCACCACACGAGAGTTTGGAACAATCAAACCTGCGACCAACCAAAAGGCTGCACTGGAAATATCTCCTGGGACAACTACCTTTTGTCCAGTCAGTTTTTGTGGTCCTTGAACTGTGATTTCCTTGCCATTAATACTTAAATGGCCACCAAATTGCCGTAGCATATCTTCAGTGTGGTTGCGAGTACATTCTTTCTCGATAATAACGGACTCCCCCTGAGCCTGCAAGGCTGCAAATATCAAGGCGGACTTGACTTGAGCAGAGGCGATTGGCAACTCATAGTGAATAGGTGTTAGGTTTTTCGTCCCTTTTAAGTGAAGAGGGGGCAGGTCTCGCTCGGTTTGCCCTGAAATGCTAACGCCCATTTTTTTCAGTGGAATCGTCACGCGATCCATAGGACGTTTGGAAAGACTATCATCTCCGAACATTTCAACTTCAAAATCTGCACCAGCAAGGACACCTGAAATCAGGCGAATCGAGGTGCCAGAATTTCCCATATCAAGAGCATTTTGCGGAGCTTTTAAGCCATCCATTCCAACACCTTGAATGGAAACAACCCCATCTTTGTCCTCAATTTCAACACCAAGGTCACGAAAAATCTGCATGGTTGAGAGCACATCCTCTCCACGCAAAATATCATAAACCTTAGTCTCTCCCTCAGCCAAACTTCCAAAAATAATCGAACGATGGCTAATAGACTTGTCACCTGGAACCCGGATACTGCCATGTAAGTGGCGAATGTTTATTTTTAGTTTCATAGTTGACCTCATACTTGCAATACTTTTTCTTATTTTATCACAAAAAAGCCAGAAATTCCTGAAATTTCTGGCTTTTATACAGATAAAATACTATTTCAATAATTCTGAAACAGGTTCAAAGACAATTTTTTCAATGTCTGAAAGGTAAATGGACAATTGTTGCTGTTTGGCAAAGAAATCTGACAAAAGAGCGTTCTCTTGGATTTGCTTGCTGAAGGACTGCATCTTTTCTTGGAAAGAGGCATCTGGCATTTGTCCCGTTTGCGCCATGACTTGGATTTCTTGCTGGAAAGCGAGGTAGTCTGCAAAAATCTTGCTAGCTTGTTCATCAGCTTGGATGGCATCTTTTGCCGCCTTAACTGCCTTGTATTCTGGTAATTCGCGTAACCCGCGACTAAGTTCATTTGCACTATCGTAAATATTTGACATGATTTTCTCCTTATTTGATGACGACTGTGTAGTCCGTATTTTCTGTAATTAAGCGCTCAGCTCGTTCCAAATCTTGAGTATTTTTAAAGGAAATTTGGAGAATCCCGTGAACATCCTCACGGTTTTCCTCGTTGATGTGGATGTTAACCAAGGAAGTTCCACGTAGCAATTCCAAAATCCGCAAGATGACATCTTCTTCATCGGGAACATCGACATAGAGGTCGTAAGAACTGTCCACACCACCACGCTTATGGATTTCCATGGCCTGCCTTTGCTCACGTGCTTGATTGAAAAAGTTCCAAATTTGCTCTTCATCTCCCCTGCTAATGGCTTGTCCAACCTCATCTAGGCGCTCCTTGAAATCCGCAATTCGATCTAGGATAGTCTCACGATTGGACAAGAGAATGGAAGTCCACATACCTGGCTCGCTTTCCGCAATGCGAGTCATATCTCGAAAACCACCCGCCGCAAAGCGCCTTGCCATTTCATGATCTTGAGCATAAACTGCTGTCTGCTCCATGAGGCTGGAAGCCAGAATATGTGGAAAATGACTAATCTGAGAAGTCACCCGATCATGCTCCTTGGCATCAATCTCGATAAAACGAGCATGGAGACCTGAAAGTAGGTCCTTCATTTCCTCAAGCGTGTCTGAACTAGTCAAACTAGATGGAGTAAAGATATAGTAGGCATTTTCAAAGAGATTAACATCGGCAGAGGCAGCTCCTGTCTTGTGGCTACCAGCCATGGGATGGGCCCCGACAAAGCGGACAGGCTTGCCAACCAAATACTGCTCCGCCACATCTACAATGGCTGACTTGGTTGAGCCTGCATCTGAGATAATGATGCCTTCCTTCAAGTCTAAGTTTGCCAGCTCCTTAATAAAAGCAATGGTCTGTTTGATTGGCAAGGTCAGAATGATAACATCTGCTAGAGGAGCGAAACTAGCAAAATCATCCGTCGCACGGTCTATCATCCCCCGCTCCAAGGCAATGTCTCTCGAAGCCTGACTGCGATTATAACCTAGAATTTCATAATCAGGATGATCACGCTTGATACCGAGCGCCATCGAAGCACCAATCAAACCGAGACCTACGATATAGATGGTTTTTGCCATAAGGACTCCTTAATAGTTCTTTGTATAGTCTCGGTGCTTGGCAACTGCCTCTTTTAATTCTTCAAGATTATCTGATGAGAATTTTTCAAGGATTTCTTGCGCCAGAACCGTTGCCACAACAGCTTCCATGACCACACCTGCTGCTGGAAGAGCGGTCGGATCACTTCTTTCAACAGTTGCCTTGTAAGGTTCGTGGGTTTCGATATCCACACTCATAAGTGGTTTGTAGAGAGTAGGAATAGGTTTCATGACGCCACGAACAACAATGGGTTGCCCATTGGTCATGCCACCTTCGAAACCACCTAGATTATTGGTACGACGTGTATAGCCGTCTTCTTTAGACCAGAGAATTTCATCCATAACCTGGCTACCTTTTCGGTAACCAGCTTCAAAGCCGAGACCAAATTCCACCCCTTTAAAGGCATTGATAGAGACAACTGCCTGAGCCAATCGCGCATCCAATTTTCTGTCCCATTGGACATAGGAACCGAGACCAACTGGAACACCTCCGACGACTGTCTCCACAACCCCACCAATGGTATCACCGTCACGCTTGATTTGGTCAATATAGTCCTTGATTTCCTGTTCCCGCTCTTGGTTGACAATAGAAACTTCTGACTGGGCAGCTCGTTCCTTAATCTCAGCGACTGTTAGGTTTTCAGGTACATCGATTTCCTTACCACCAAAGACCACGACATGGTTGGCAATCTCCATATCTAGCTCAGCTAAGAGACGTTTGGCTACTGCCCCAACAGCAACTCGCATGGTAGTTTCACGAGCTGATGAACGCTCCAAAGAATTTCGCAAATCATCAAAACGGTATTTGATGCCCCCTACCAAATCGGCATGACCTGGGCGAGGATGGGTGATTTTCCGCTTGCTTTTCAGGCGGTCTTCAATGTCCTCAGCAGACATGATATCCAGCCATTTCTGGTGGTCTTTATTGATGACATCCATGGTAATGGGAGCCCCTGTCGTCTTCCCGTGACGAACGCCCGATGTAAAGACAACCTGATCACTCTCAATCTTCATACGACCACCACGACCGTAGCCACCCTGACGGCGTTTCAGATCCTCATTGATATCCTCAGCTGTCAAAGGAAGTCCAGCTGGAATTCCTTCAAGGATAGCCGTCAGACGGGGGCCGTGTGATTCTCCTGCAGTTAAATATCTCATACGTTCTCCTTATTTTACCAAGTAGTCTTTCATCTCTTCCAGAGAAACTGGGTGAATGGTCGCTGAACCAAGCTCTGGTACCAAGACCAATTTCAAGGTGTTACCACGCGCTTTCTTATCATGAGTCAAAGCCTGATAGAGCTTGTCAACATCCCAGTTTTCATAGTCAACAGGCAAGCCAAATTTCTGGCACATCTCTCTAATAGACTGGGTTATTCCTTCTGGCATAAGGCCTTTTCCCTCAGCAACCTTGGAAATCTGAACCATTCCCATAGCCACGGCCTCACCATGCATGACTTTTCCATAACCGGCCGTTGCTTCAATGGCATGACCAATAGTGTGCCCAAAATTGAGGTAAAGACGAACACCGTTATCCAACTCATCTTCAACCACCATCTTCCGCTTAACCTGACAAGAATGTTCAATCAAAGTCTCTGCATGCTCCAGAATGCTCTCTACAGAACCATCCAGCTCCGTCAAGAGAGCCCAAAGTTCTGGATCCTCAATCAAGCCATACTTGATAACCTCACCCATCCCTTCAATCAACTCCCTTTTTCCAAGCGTTTCAAGGACAAGCGGATCAATCAGAACCCCATCTGGTTGAGCAAAGGTACCCACCATATTTTTAGCAAAAGGAGTATTGACACCCGTCTTTCCACCGATAGAAGAATCAACCTGGGCAGTCAAACTAGTCGGAATCTGAACAAAGTGAATGCCCCGCATATAGGTAGAGGCTACAAAACCAGCCAGATCCCCAACAACACCTCCACCAAGAGCCACAATCCCATCGCTACGAGTCAACCCCTGCTTGACTAGAAATTCATAGACTTTCTGAACAGTTGTTAAATTTTTTCGTTCTTCGCCTTCTAAAAAGTCAAAAACAGCTACCTGAAAACCAGCATCTTCTAGGCTGAGTTTAACCTTCTCTGCATAGAGAGAAGCTACATGGTTGTCGGTTACAATAACCACTTTTTGAGGTTGCCAGAGTTCTCGCAACCATTGACCAGCCTGAGCTAGACAACCTTTTTCAATCTGAATATCATAAGGATGATGCGGAATATCGATTCTGATTTTCATAGTAGGGTCTCCTTTTCATTATTTATATTTTTCTGTTAAGGACTGCCAAATCTCTTCAGTCGGCATTTCTTTTCCTGTCCACAGTTGAAAAGCTTCAGCAGCTTGATAGAGCAACATTCCTAGACCATTGACAGCTGGATTTCTCTGGCTTCTAGCCCATTTCAAAAATGGGGTCTCAAAGGGTTGGTAAATAATATCTGCCACCAATAGAGTTTCTGGTAAGACTATGCTTTCAGGAACTGGGGATGATTTGCCATCCATGCCCACACTAGTCGAATTGACGAGCAGGTCCGACTCAGCAATCCTTGATTGCAGTTCAGAAGCATCTTCTAAAGCGTACAAGTGCACTTTAAATCCTGTTTGCACCTGTAACTTGTCTAGGTAAGGTCTTGTTTTTTCCATGGAAACTGAACGAACAAAAACCGAAATCTGACTGGCGCCATCCAAAATAGCCTGTGCCAAAATAGCCTTGGCTGCTCCACCTGCTCCTAGCATGGTCATCTTTTTACCTGAAATTGTAAAAGAAGGCAAGCTCTTAAAGAATCCCTTGCCATCTGTATTATATCCAATTAAATTGCCATTATGATTGACAACGGTGTTGACCGCCCCAATCAAACGAGCCTCATCACTCAACTCATCCAGATAAGGAATCACTTGCTCCTTGTAAGGCATAGACAGGTTGATGCCAAACATCTGGTAACGGCGAATATTGGCGACTGTTTCTGCCAAATCACCCGCTTCAATCTCCCAAGCTACATAGGCACCATTAATAGCTGTCGCCTCAAAGGCCCTATTGTGGATAAAGGGTGAAATAGAGTGTTTGATGGGATTGGCAACAACTGCAGCTAAACGTGTATAGCCATCAAGCTTCATCCAAAATCTCCCTGATTTTCTTCATGTTTGATAGCGAAATCTGACCTGGGGCACTCGCTTCATCCAGACTAGCAAATGACCAACTCGAACCCGTCACATCTGAAGTAATGCGTGATACCTTGCCCATTTTCCCCATGGAAATGGTCACGTACTCTTGCTCAGGATTGAGTGTTTTAAATCCTCGAGTGTAATTCATCAGGTCTAAAACATCCTGCTCCGTATGAGCCATAACTGATACCTTGACCACTTTCGGAGAGAGACTGGTCAACTCAGACAAAATTTCCATCATGTTTTCAGGTGTCTCCTGGAAATTATGGTAACTCAAAACAAGATTTGGAAAATCCAACATTTCCTCAAAAACGTCCTTGTAGCTGAAATACTCAAAATCTACATAATCCGGCTGATAAAGCTGAGTAACTTCCTTAATGATTTGAACATACTCTTCTGAGGAAAGTTCGATTTCTCCTCCCTCAGCGCGGGTCCGAAGGGTAAAGACAAGTTCGCGTCCTGCAAATTTCTCAAAGATAGCGGGTGCTACCTGTAAAATAGCGTCCTTTGTAAGAAAGTCCGCACGCCACTCAATGATATCGGCATCTTCATACCTAGTGGCATCCAGTTCTTGCGCTTCTTCTAAACTTCTTGGCATTACTGAAACGATTAATTTCATCTACTAACCTTCATACTAATCACCTTGAGGTAATTACTGCTTTCATCTTTTTTATTATGGGCAAAGTCAGCTGGAAGACCATATTGGTTCAAGATCTGATACCTTCTTCCTGCAAAACCTTTATCAATTTGTTCTGTAAATTTCTGGCGGGAAACATTGGCAGCATTGGTACTGGCAATGATAATGCCTCCCGGATTTAAAATCTCTAGACTCTGGGAAATCAACTTGTGATAGTCCTTAGCTACAGAGAATGTTTGTTTTTTATTGCGGGCAAAGCTTGGTGGATCAAGAACAAGCACATCATAGGTCAAGCCTTTTCGCTTGGCATACTTGAAGTACTCAAAGACATCCATAACGATAAAACGATGATTGTCCGTGCTAAGTCCATTTGCATGAAAATGGGCTTCTGACAGCTCTCTAGACCGTTTGGCCAAGTCGACAGAAGTCGTCTCACTCGCGCCTCCCATAGCTGCAGCAACTGAAAAGGCAGCCGTATAGGAGAACATATTGAGCAAGGATTTGCCCATGGCTAGACCGTCAACCAGATTCCCACGAACCTCATGCTGGTCTAGGAAAATCCCTGTCATCAAGCCATCATTCATAAAGACTTGATAGAGCACGCCATTCTCAAGAACAGTAAAGTAATCTGGCGCTTCCTCACCATAAACATAGGCAGACTCGTAGTCTAGACCTTTAAAACGAATCTTTTCATAAGCCCCCAAGACCTCAGGGAAAACTTCCTTAAAAGCATTTATGATCAGCACACGAATCTGGTAAACAAAGGAATTGTACCAAGAAAAGACAGCATAATCTCCATAGAGATCAACAGTCAGACCCCCAAAACCATCCCCCTCTTGGTTAAAAAGGCGAAAGGCAGTGGTCAAGTCATCTTGATAATAAGGCTTTCTAGCTTCCTTGGCCTTACGAAACAGGATTTCAAAAAAGGCTTGATTGAAACGAACCTTTTCCTTGCTGATGAACCAACCGATTCCTTTATTCTGTTGAGAAAGATAGGCGCTCCCTAAAAACTTCCCGTCTTGACTAAGAACTTCTACTGCCTGATCCGTCAGTTCAATATCTGTTAAATCACTTGCTTCCAAAAGAACTAGACCCTTAGCTAGCTTTTTTTCAACACGTCTGCTGACCCTAATTCTATTCATAGCTACTATTATAGCAAATTTTGTGACAATTCTCAAAAAAGAAACCGTTTAACCATATGTACTTTAGTTTACTGAGTGTCATTTTTGTTCAAATAAGTATATGCCATTTACTTTTTCAGCAAAACATCCTCTCCCTTGTGATGGAAATAGAGATTTTATTCGCTAAAAATAGACAATTTCAGAAATGAGTATAGAATCTTGCGCAAACGTTTGCCTAGTTCTAAACTTTATGGTAGAATAAAACACAACATTGATAAGCAAGAGGAAAAACAATGCAAAATCAGACACTTATGCAATACTTTGAATGGTATCTGCCTCACGACGGCCAACACTGGACGCGACTGGCTGAAGATGCTTCACACCTAGCTCATCTGGGGATTAGCCACGTCTGGATGCCACCTGCCTTCAAGGCAACCAACGAAAAAGACGTCGGCTATGGTGTTTACGATCTTTTTGACCTAGGCGAATTTCACCAAAAAGGAACTGTCCGTACCAAGTATGGGTTTAAAGAAGACTATCTTCAAGCCATTCAAGCCCTAAAAGCACAGGGAATTCAACCCATGGCCGATGTGGTGCTCAATCACAAGGCTGCTGCCGATCATATGGAAGCCTTTCAGGTTATTGAAGTGGACCCTGAGGATCGTACCGTTCAACTAAGCGAGCCCTTTACTATCAATGGCTGGACTCACTTTACTTTCGATGGTCGCCAAGATACCTACAATGACTTCCACTGGCACTGGTACCACTTCACAGGTACAGACTACGATGCCAAACGCCGTAAGTCTGGTATTTACCTGATCCAAGGAGACAATAAAGGTTGGGCCAACGAGGAATTGGTCGATAACGAAAACGGTAACTACGACTACCTCATGTATGCCGACCTGGACTTTAAGCACCCTGAAGTCATCCAAAATATCTATGACTGGGCTGACTGGTTCATGGAAACGACTGGTGTAGCTGGTTTCCGCTTGGATGCCGTTAAACACATCGACTCCTTCTTTATGGGCAATTTCATTCGTGATATGAAGGAAAAATACGGTGACGATTTCTATGTTTTTGGAGAATTTTGGAACCCTGACAAGGAAGCCAACCTAGACTATCTTGAAAAAACAGAAGAACGCTTTGACCTTGTCGATGTTCGCCTCCACCAGAATCTCTTTGAAGCCAGTCAAGCTGGAGCAAGTTACGATCTTCGTAACATTTTCACAGATAGCTTGGTTGAACTAAAACCCGATAAGGCTGTAACCTTTGTCGACAATCATGATACCCAACGAGGACAAGCCCTTGAGTCTACTGTTGAAGAATGGTTCAAGCCAGCAGCCTATGCCCTTATTCTATTACGTCAAGATGGGCTTCCATGTGTCTTTTACGGAGATTATTACGGCATTTCAGGGCAATATGCTCAAGAAGATTTCAGAGAAGTTCTTGACCGTCTCCTAGCTATCCGAAAAGACTTGGCCTATGGAGAGCAAACAGACTACTTTGACAATGCTAACTGTATTGGATGGGTCCGTGCAGGTGCTGAAAACCAAACACCGCTCGCAGTCCTTATCTCAAACGACCAAGAAAACAGCAAGTCTATGTTTGTCGGTCCAGAATGGGCTGACCAAACCTTTGTTGACCTCCTTGAAAATCACCCAGCACAAGTGACAATCAATGCTGAAGGGTATGGAGAATTTCCAGTAGCAGCGGGTTCAGTCAGTGTCTGGGCAACAAAATAAACCTATCAGTTACAAGTCAAATCCAAGCGGATTTGGCTTTTTAAGTAGGCAAAAAGACCTACCCAAATGGATAGATCTTTATTGTCTTACAATTTACCTGCTACTGCATCCAAGAGTTCTTGAATTTTCGCTTGGTTGCTTCCTCCTGCCATGGCCATGTCTGGTTTACCACCACCACGTCCATCAACGATTGGAGCCAATTCTTTTACCAAATTACCTGCGTGGATGTCTTTGCTCTTGCTAGCTACAAGAACGTTGACTTTGTCACCGATGGCTGCAACTAGGACAAGCACATCAGAGTAGTCTTTTTGTTTCCAGTTATCCGCAAAGGTACGAAGGGCGCCTGCATCTGATACAGAAACTTGGCTTGCAATGTAACGGTGACCGTTGACTTCCATCACATCCTTGAAGACATCGCCTGCGGCTGCGGCTGCGGCTTTTTCTTTCAATTCTGCATTTTCTTTTTGAAGCTGACGGAGTTGTTCTTGAAGCCCTTCAACCTTATGAGGAACTTCCTTGAGTTGAGGGGCTTTCAAGGTTGATGCGACGGCTTTCAAAGCGTCTTCTTGTTCGCGATAAGCTTCAAAGGCTTCCTTACCAGTTACTGCCAAGATACGGCGGGTACCTGAACCGATTCCTTCTTCTTTGACAATCTTGAAGAGACCGATTTCAGAAGTATTGCCAACGTGGGTACCACCACAGAGTTCCACTGAGTAGTCACCGATGGTCACAACACGAACTTCCTTACCGTATTTCTCACCAAAGAGGGCCATAGCTCCCATTTCTTTAGCCGTGTCAATATCTGTCTCAACAGTTTCTACAGCAATTGCTTCCCAAATTTTCTCATTAACTTGCTGTTCAATGGCGCGCAACTCTTCAGGAGTCACAGCTTGGAAGTGAGTGAAGTCAAAGCGAAGGAATTCGACTTCGTTCAGAGATCCTGCTTGTGTCGCATGGTGACCAAGGATATTGTGAAGGGCCGCATGGAGCAAGTGAGTGGCTGTGTGGTTCTTCATGACACGATGACGACGGTTGGTATCAATTGCCAAGGTGTATTCTTGGTTCAAAGCAAGTGGTGCAAGAACTTCAACAGTATGAAGAGCTTGTCCGTTTGGTGCTTTTTGCACATCCGTCACATTCGCTACGACATTTCCTTTAGCATCCAAGATTTGACCGTGGTCAGCTACCTGTCCACCCATTTCAGCGTAGAATGGAGTCTCTGCAAAGATAAGAGAGGCAGTTCCTTCAGAAACAGCTTCTACTTCTGCATTGTCAGCCACGATAGCCACCAACTTAGAAGACAATTGGCTGGCATTGTAGTTGAAGACACTTTCCACTGTAATGTTTTGAAGGGTTTCATTTTGCATACCCATTGAGCCACCCTTAACAGCTGATGCACGCGCACGTTCTTGCTGTTCTTTCATGGCTGCTTCAAAACCTTCACGGTCTACAGTCATCCCTGCTTCTTCAGCGATTTCTTCTGTCAATTCAACTGGGAATCCATATGTATCGTAGAGTTTGAAGACATCTTGCCCTGCGATAACGTTTTGACCTTTCGCTTTCAAATCAGCTACGATGCCTTGGGCAAAGTGTTGACCTGAGTGAAGAGTACGGGCAAATGACTCTTCCTCGCTCTTCACGATTTTCTCGATAAAGTCACGTTTTTCAAGCACTTCTGGGTAGTAGCTTTCCATGATTTTTCCAACAGTTGGAACGAGTTTATAAAGGAAAGGCTCGTTGATACCCAATTTTTGACCGTGCATAGACGCGCGACGGAGCAAACGACGAAGAACATAACCACGACCTTCATTTCCTGGAAGGGCACCATCACCGATGGCAAATGAAAGGGAACGGATGTGGTCAGCGATGACCTTGAAGCTCATGTTGTCGCCATCTTGGTCATAAACCCTACCAGACAATTTCTCAACTTCACGAATGATCGGCATGAAGAGGTCCGTTTCAAAGTTTGTCTTAGCCCCTTGGATAACTGCCACCAAACGCTCCAAACCAGCACCCGTATCAATATTCTTGTGTGGCAATTCCTTGTACTCACTACGAGGAACAGCTGGATCGGCGTTAAATTGTGACAAAACGATGTTCCAGATTTCGATGTAACGATCGTTTTCGATATCCTCTGCAAGCAGACGAATACCGATGTTTTCTGGATCAAAGGCTTCTCCACGGTCAAAGAAGATTTCTGTATCAGGTCCAGAAGGTCCAGCACCGATTTCCCAGAAGTTGTCTTCGATTGGGATCAAGTGGCTTGGGTCCACTCCTACTTCAATCCAGCGGTTATAAGAATCTTTATCGTCTGGATAGTAGGTCATGTAGAGTTTTTCAGCAGGAAAATCAAACCATTCTGGGCTTGTCAAAAGCTCATAAGCCCAAGTGATAGCTTCATCACGGAAGTAATCCCCGATAGAGAAGTTCCCCAACATTTCAAACATGGTATGGTGGCGAGCTGTTTTTCCGACATTTTCGATGTCGTTGGTACGGATAGCTTTTTGCGCATTGGTGATACGTGGATTTTCAGGGATAATGGTTCCGTCAAAGTATTTCTTAAGGGTAGCAACCCCTGAGTTGATCCACAAAAGAGTTGGGTCGTTTACTGGAACCAAGCTGACTGATGGTTCGACAGAGTGGCCTTTGCTTGCCCAGAAATCTAGCCACATTTGGCGTACTTGAGCACTAGATAGTTGTTTCATAATATCTCCTTATTTACTTGTTTAATTTGATTGGCTTTCCAGCATCTCCACATAGTCAATCGCGACACAGAGGGAAATGACCAGGTCTGCATAAGAGTCTTCATAGACGGTTACGGTGTAAGTCGAGGTTAAATGGAAAATCTCTTTCCGAATCTCGGCAATCACTTGGTCGCGGTCATCCAACAATTTGAAATTCAAATCCCAGATATTGCCCTCGATACGAAGCCCCAGATTGTCAAACTCATACTTATCTCGAAAGAAGGTCAACTTCTTACGAATGACGAAATTGGAACCGTTTCGTAACTGGATAGTAAAGCGAGGAAGCAAGGTGAAAAATTCTTTACTAATCTCACTGATTTGCTCACCATAGGCGTCATAGATGGTAAAGGTCTTAGGAATTTGGAAGAAAGAGCCTTCCACCTGATAGTTCACTACTCCTCTGTCATCCTTGATATCAAAGCGTTCGCCCCCAAGACGAAACTTTTGTTTCACGAGAAATGTCTTCATAAACACCTCCAAAAATCAAAAGACAAGCTCATATCACGAAGGGCGAAAAACCGCGGTACCACCTTCATTCAATGAACTTGTCATTCTCTTATTCTTATGCAATTGTCTGATTGAGTAGCATGACTTCCTAGCTTAGATGGCTCGCAGCACCGCCATTTCTCTGGACTAAGATGACAGAAAATCAATTCTCAACTTTTTTATTATATCGTTTTTTGGGTTCTGCGTCAACTAGGAAAGCTGACAAGAAAGCATATCTCCTACTTCCGATACATTTTAAACTGTAGGAAGAGGTCGCTATATTTTCCTGTCCATTTATGGTCAAATTTCTCATAAACTTCCAGGTGTTTCATGGTATCAGCGTCTGGATAGAAGGATTTGTCCTCACGAGTCTCCTCTGGGAGCATTTCCTTAGCTGGTAGGTTTGGTGTTGAGTAACCTACATACTCCGCATTTTTCAGAGCATTTTCGGGTTTCAACATAAAGTTGATAAAGGCATAGGCTGCATCTTGGTTTTTCACAGTTTTTGGAATGACCATGTTGTCAAACCAGAGATTGCTGGCCTCAGTCGGAACGACATACTTGAGGTTAGGATTTTTCTCCAACATCTGGCTGGCTTCCCCAGAGAAAGTCACACCGATAGCAGCGTTGTTCTGAATCATGTAACCCTTCATCTCGTCCGCCACAATGGCCTTGATATTTGGAGTCAGTTTGTAGAGCTTATCCACTGTCTCTTCCAACTGTTGAGGATCCTTGGAGTTGAGACTGTAACCGAGCGAGTTAAGCCCGAGTCCCAGAACCTCACGCGCCCCATCAAAGAGCATGATGGAATCCTTGTATTCTGGTTTCCAGAGGTCATCCCAATGCTCAGGCGCCTCATCTATCATGGTTTCATTGTAAACAATTCCCAAGGTCCCCCAGAAGTATGGGATGGAGAATTTGTTGCCCGGGTCAAAAGACTGGTTGAGGAACTCAGGTCCGATATTTTCGATTCCTTCAATTTTTGAATAATCAAGCGGAACCAAGAGGTCTTCGTCCTTCATCTTATTAATCATGTACTCACTCGGAATAGCAATATCATAGGTCGTTCCACCCTGCTTGATCTTGGTATACATGGCTTCATTGGAGTCAAAGGTCTCGTACTGGACTTGGATTCCTGTTTCTTCCGTGAATTTCTCCAAGAGTTCTGGATCGATATAGTCCCCCCAGTTGTAGATAACCAATTTTTGACTATCTCGGCTATTGATTTTACTATCTAAATGAGTCGCAATCCCCCACAAGACAAGGATAATTGCTGCAATTCCTGCTAAAAATGAATAGAGTTTTTTCATGCTTGCTCCTCCTTCTCACGTGAGATAAAGTAATAGCCAACAACTAGGATAATACTAAAGAGAAAGACAAGGGCAGACAGGGCATTGATTTCTAGAGAAATCCCCTTACGAGCACGAGAATAAATCTCGACTGATAGAGTCGAAAAGCCATTCCCTGTGACAAAGAAGGTCACGGCAAAGTCATCTAGAGAATAGGTGAAGGCCATGAAATAACCTGCAATGATAGACGGAGTCAGGTACGGTAGCATGATTTCCTTAAACATCTGAAACTGGCTGGCACCCAAGTCATAGGCCGCATGAATCATGTCATCATTCATCTCCTTAAGACGAGGCAAGACCATCAAGACCACGATAGGGATGGAAAAGGCCACGTGACTAGATAGAACCGTCAAAAAGCCAAGTGAAAACTTAAGCTGGGTAAAAAGAATCAAGAAGCTAGCACCAATCATAACGTCAGGCGCAACCATGAGGATATTATTGAGTGATAGAAAGGCTTCTTGGTATTTCTTACGAGACTGGTAGATATAGATAGCACCGAAAGTCCCGATAATGGTCGCAATCAAGGCAGCTAGAAAGGCCAAGAAAAAGGTTTGGGTGAGGATCAACATGAGGCGACCATCACCAAACATGGTTTTAAAATGGCTCAAGCTAAAGCCTGTAAAGCTGTTCATATCATCGCCAGCATTAAATGCATAGCCAATCAAGTAAAAAATTGGCAAATAAAGGATGATAAAGACAAAGGCTAGGTAGAGATTGGCAAATCTTTTCATCGTTCTCTCCTTTCCTTGGTCACCCACATGGTGATGAACATGGTCAGGATGAGGATCACACCGATGGTAGAACCCATTCCATAGTTGTCATTGGTTAGAAAGTTCTGCTCAATAGCCGTTCCCAGCGTGATAACGCGGTTCCCACCAATCAAACGTGTCAGCATGAAGAGACTCAAACTTGGGATAAAGACAGACTGAACACCACTTCTCACTCCGTTCATAGAAAGGGGGAAGATGACATGGCGGAAAGTTTCCCACTTGGTCGCACCGAGGTCATAGCTAGCATTGATGAGATTGTTATCCATATCATCCAAGACATTGAAAATCGGCAAAATCATAAAGGGAAGCTCGATGTAGCTTGCGACAAAGATAAAGGAGAAATCGGTAAAGAGCAACTGCTGTGAACCGATTCCGATAAATTCCAAAAATTGGTTAATAGAGCCATTTTGACCAAAAATCCCGATAAAGGCATAGGCCTTAAGGAGCAGATTGATCCAGGTTGGCAGAATAATCAGCATGAGCCAGAGCTGACGGTGCTTAAGACGAGTCAAAAAGAGGGCTGTTGGATAGCTGATGAGAAGCGTCACCATGGTCACAATCCCTGCATAAAGCACAGAGTTGAAGCTCATTTTGAGATAGGTCAAGTTTTGTGACGCAAAGTAGGATTTATAGTTTTCTAAACTAAACTGCCCTTCAATGTTGAAAAAGGATTGTCCAAAAATCAGGACCAAGGGTGCGAGAACAAAGAGGGCAATCCAAAGCATGTAGGGTACTACAAAGAGTTTAGAGGTTGTTTTCTTCATCTCTTTCCTCCTCGATCGCGTTAATCAGACCTGCTTCTTGCTCTTCGATTTCTACGTATTCTTCGATACGAGCATCGAACTCTTCTTCGGTTTCGTTGAGACGCATGATGTGGATATCTTCTGGTTCAAAGTCCAGACCGATTTCCTCACCCACAATGGCCTTACGAGTCGAGTGGATCATCCATTCATTTCCAAGTTCGTCATAGGCAATAATCTCGTAGTGAACCCCACGGAAAAGCTGGGTGTCAACTTTAACTTGGAGCTTGCCTTCTTCAGGAAGGGTAATGCGCAAGTCCTCTGGACGAATAACGACCTCAACAGGCTCATTTGGCTTCATCCCTCCATCAACCGCTTCAAAGCGTTTGCCGTTAAACTCGACCAAGTAGTCTTCAATCATGGTTCCTGGCAAGATATTTGACTCACCGATAAAGGTAGCAACAAAGTGGTTGATCGGCTCATCATAGATATCGACAGGCGTTCCAGACTGAACAATCTCGCCATCATTCATGACGAAAATCCAGTCACTCATGGCGAGGGCTTCTTCCTGATCGTGAGTGACAAAGACAAAGGTAATCCCCAATCGTTGCTGCAGTTCACGCAGTTCGTACTGCATGTCCGTTCGCAATTTCAAGTCCAGCGCTGACAAGGGCTCATCCAACAAGACCACACGGGGCTGGTTGATAATGGCACGGGCAATGGCCACACGCTGACGTTGTCCTCCAGAGAGTTTACGAATGGAACGCTTCTCATAACCTTCCAACTGAACCATCTTGAGAACTTCCGCTACGCGTTGTTCGATTTCTTTCTTGTCGATTTTACGCAAGCGGAGTGGAAAGGCAACATTTTCAAACACATTCATATGTGGAAACAAGGCATAGGATTGGAAAACGGTATGGACATCTCGTTTATTAGTTGGGATATCGTTGATTCGCACCCCATCCAGTAAAATATCCCCTGTCGTCGCATCCAGTAAACCTGCAATGATATTTAGAATGGTTGATTTTCCTGAACCAGATGCGCCCAAAAGAGTGTAAAATTTCCCTTCTTCCAACTCAAAGTTAATGTCTTTGAGAACCTTGGTGTTGCTGTCTTCAAAAACTTTAGAGACGTTTTTGAATTCAATAATTGGTTTTTTCAATTGTCATAAATTCCTTCTTTTTCATAAATTAACAGATTAGGGCTCTGTTAGGCCACTACTACCTCGTGTAGGAGATTAAACTGCCTACATACATCTTCACTAACGATAGGCTTTCACCCCCTTTACAATGGTTATAGCAGCAATTTTTCAACCCCAACCTTATTCCTTCTCACCCAAGATTCGGACTTCTCTTTCAAGAGTAACACCTGAGTGTTCCTTGACTTTTTCGATAACAGATTGGATCAAGTCTTCATAGTCTTTGGCCGTTCCGTCAGCAACATTGATCATAAAACCGGCATGCTTTTCAGATACTTCCACACCACCGATTCGATAGCCCTTCAGGCCAGCCTCTGAGATCAACTGACCTGCAAAATGCCCAACTGGACGCTTAAAGACTGAACCACAAGATGGGTACTCTAAAGGTTGTTTAAGTTCACGTAGGTGCGTCAAGCGGTCCATTTCTTGCTTGATAACCTGATGATTCCCTGGAGATAGGGCAAATTTAGCTGACAAAACAACAGCCCCAGAATCCTGAATAGCTGAATGACGGTAACCAAAAGCCAAATCCTTGGCAGATAAGGTCTCGATTTCCCCTTCCTTAGTCAAAATTTGACAAGACTGCAAGATATGGGCAATCTCTCCTCCATAGGCACCCGCATTCATAAAGACAGCTCCACCGATGCTTCCAGGAATCCCACAAGCAAACTCGAAACCAGTCAAACTATGACGAAGAGCAATTCGTGTTGTTTCGATCAAGTTCGCTCCTGCTTCTGCTTCGATGGTATAGCCATCAACTGAAACGTTATTAAGCTTATCGCACAAGATGACAAAACCACGGATTCCACCTTCACGAACAATGATATTACTAGCATTTCCTAGCACCATCCAGGGAATATTCTCTTGATTGGCAAATTGGACAACACGGGCCATCTCATAGCGATTGCGTGGCAAAACTAGATAATCTGCTCGACCTCCAACCTTGGTATAGGTATAGGTCTTCAAAGGTTCCTTAAAACGAATATCGATTCCTTCTAGGATTTCAAGCATTTTTTCTTTTACTGACATGTCAATCTTCCTTTTTCAAAATTCATTCCATTATACCATTTTTAGAGACATTTGACGACCATAAAAAGAGCTTGTTTTATCTTTACATAAAAAAAGAGGTCCCCCCTCTTTTTATGATTTTTTCCAAAATGTAGATTTTGTCAGCCAGATAAAGACTAAAAGTTCTACGAGAAGAACAAACTCAACTAGAAGCGGATTCGCAATCCATCCCACTTGAGATAAGGCTGGAGCCAAGTCAAACAAGGCATGCAAACCATAGGCAGCAAGGAGGTAGATCCATTTCTTTTGACGGATACTTTGATAAACCCAGATGGAAAGACCGATTTGGAGAACCAAGGCAAGAACACGCTCAACTCCTAGTAAATAAACCTGCCATACAGAAAGAGACTGGACCGTTTCGAGTGTAGACTTTGGAAGAAGATTGGCTACATCAGTATTTGAAGACTGGATGAGTGAAAAGAGAATCAAAAGACTGATCAAGCTTCCCATTCCGAGATAGAGCATCTCCAAGCCCCCATGACCTAAACCATAGGACAAAGCATCTCGATCTTCTAGCTTTTTCTTTTTCTCCAACCATTTAAAAAAGACAAGACGAGCTGTTTCCTCAAAGAGAGCCGCCATGGCAATCCCATAAAGGACGTATAAAAAAGGATGCTCCTGCATAAGCGGAATGGTTCCATCTTTTTGCGGATGAAGTATCAGAAGGTGAACCATCTTCTCTAACACTTGAGAAGAAACAAAAAATGCGATTGCCCCCAAGCCCATCACTGCAAGAGAGATTTTAAACCGTTTTTTGGCATACCAAGTTCCACTTACTAGAATGAGAACCAAAGCGATCATGGTAAGGATAATATGTACTGTCATCTTTTTCTCCTATTCTGACTTATCAATATCTTTCTTCATCTCGTCAACGTTAAATTTGGCAAATAAATACTGGCGATCTTGGACTGGAAAACGTTGGTCCAACTGGTCGACTGCCCCAACCTCGATCATTCCTTCTTTGATAACAAAGTCCATCACATGCCCACCAAAGGTCAAATCATCTGAGATAAAATGCAAATGGTAGCCTGCAACACTCACTCCGTGGAAAATCTCCGGTGTCCAAAATCCAACAATAGTTCCCGATACATTTTCACGGCTATATTCAGGTTGGTGAGTCGCGACATCAGCAAACTTGGTATCAGGAGTGGATTTAGGAATCATCCGTACGTGCATTTGTGAAAATTCGCCATGAATTTTGATGGAACGAAAAAGATTTTCCCCATCATAGTAGGACTCAATTCGCTTTTCCAATTCCTTGTCCGTCATCTCAAAGCGCTGACGAAAAATCACTTCTGCCTGATGAGGGACCACTGCTGCATAGGGAATAAGAGCATCCGCTGCTACCTCAACGATTTCAGGCGTTTGACCAGATCCCTTGGCTTGATAAGCCTTGCCATCAAGGACAATTAACTCCCCATCAATCGAATCAAGGGTTCCCAAACCAAGGTCACCATGTTCCAGCAATTCTCCCACTGTCATGGTTCCACCATAGAGACCTGCCATTAGGGCACCTAGAGTATTGTATTGAAATAATTTTACCGGTTCCTGCACTTTTCTATCCATTCTCTTTCTTATCTTCTTTTCAATGAATCATCATACTTTCTAAGTATACCACATTTGCTCCTAGTTGTGAAAGGGAGAAATGCTTTTCCCATTGCAAAGGAGGTAAAAAAAAGGTACAATGTAACAAAATCAACGGAGGTCTGGAATGAAGAAAGAAAGTAAATACCAAGCAGTCGTTTCCTTTCTAAAAAAGGGGATCGAATCAGGAAAATTCCCAACAGGTAGCCGACTTCCCTCTATCCGTCAACTGAGCCAAGACTTCCACTGTAGCAAGGACACTATCCAACGAGCCCTGCTGGAATTACGCCATGAACAATACCTCTATGCCAAACCCCAAAGTGGCTACTATGTTCTAGAACAAGGACAGCATCAGGACTTGGAAATCGAAGTCACTGACGAACATGCCAGTGCCTATGACGACTTCCGACTCTGCGTCAACGAAACCCTGATAGGCCGAGAAAACTACCTCTTCAACTACTATGACAACCAAGAAGGCCTTGAGGAACTCAGACAATCTGTCCATCAACTTCTCTTTGACCAAGCCCTCTACTGTAAACCCGATCAACTGGTTCTAACTTCTGGCACCCAGCAAGCTCTCTTTATCCTTTCTCAGATTAACTTTCCAAGCGAGGGAACTGAGATTTTGGTCGAACAGCCGACCTACCACCGGATGAATCGCCTCTTGGTCGCTCAAGGGTTGGCCTACCAGACCATTGAACGCCGAATCGATGGCATCAACATGGAAGAACTGGAAAAACAATTCAAATCTAGGAAGATCAAGTTTTTCTACACTATTCCTCGCTTCCACTATCCTCTTGGTCATTCCTATTCTGATCAGGAAAAAAGGGCTATTTTGGATCTAGCAAACCAGTATGGTGTTTACATCGTAGAGGATGACTATTTAGGGGACTTAGATTCTAGAAAGGGCCAAACCTTCCACTATCTGGATACTGAGGATCGGGTCGTTTATATCAAGTCCTTCTCAACTAGTCTCTTTCCAGCCCTTCGTATTACCGCTCTCATTCTCCCAAATGCCCTAAAAGAGGCCTTTGTTTCCTACAAAAATATCCTAGACTATGACAGCAATCTCATCATGCAAAAGGCTCTTTCTCTTTATATCGATAGCCAGTTATTTGAAAAAAACCGACTGGCTCGACTGAGCCTTCAAGAGAACTATCAGGCTCAGATAAAGAAAGTGCTTGAAGAAAACACCTGTCCCTTGCCCCACTATCCTCTACACGATGGCCTTCTGCTTGATTTGAGACACTATCCTAAGATTGCCAGTTTGAAACACAGCTCACTCAAACTAGACTTTTTTGAGAAGGCTTATTTGGATGCCTGTCCTTATCAGTTCGCCAAAGTCACTCTTGAAAATCTAGAAGAGCTATTAGAATACATAAAAGCAGAATTGGATTAAAGTCCAACTCTGCTTTTTCTTATTGTTCAACTTCCGTTAGTTTCGCTGCTTTTTCAAGATAGTTTTGATAGGTTCCGTCATCTTTCAGTTTTTGGATAACCTTATCTACTACCGCTTTCAAGTCTGATTGATCCTTCTTGATAGCAACGGCATTGGCTTCGCCATCTTTCATCGTCAAGTTAACAGATGCAACGACAAGGTCTGAGTTTTTACCTGCGTAGCTAAGAGCAACTGGTTCATCCATATGAACAGCATCCACTTTTCCAGCCTGCAACTCATTGACGGCTTCCCCCATATTGGTCAAGGATGTCAATTGGGCATTTGGCAATTGTTCCTTGACCATGGTTTCTGGCACAGTTCCCTTTTGAGCTGCGATATTTGCACTTGCGAGGCTTGAAAGATCCTTGTATTTGTCTAAATCGGCTTTTCTAACCAAGAAGCTCATTTTGTTTTCATAGTAAGGGATAGAAAAGTCAAAGACTTCCTTTCTCTCATCTGTAGCACTAATTCCTGCTATGGCTAAGTCAGCCTTTCCAGTTTGAAGGCTAGTCAAGACATTGTCAAAACTCATACTAGAGATTTCAAGTTTAACCCCAAGCTCGTCTGCAATTGCTTGAGCCATATCAATATCTGCACCAACCACTTGGTTTTTACCATCTACCAAGGCTTGGAATTCAAACGGTGCATAGTCTGGACTGGTCGCAACGACTAGCTTTCCTTTTTGTTTAATAGCGTCCACAGCAGACTGAGAACTACCCGTTCCTGACTGGCAAGCTACCAAAACCATGCTGGCAAGCATGCTACACACAACTAATATCCATTTCTTAAATTTCATAAATAAACGACCTTTCTGTTAATTCTGAATAATTATAACTCTTTTAAAAATAGTTGTCAACCCTTTTAGAGATTTTGATTGTAAAACAATTCTTTTCATAAAAAAGAAGACTGATTTATTCTAATCAGCCTTTTCTTCTGTATATTTAAACCGTTTCTTATAGTTCGACAATCTTACCCGTTTCAAAGTAAACAACCCATTCACAGATATTTTTTGCGTAGTCTCCGATACGTTCCAAGAAAGAAATGACCTGGAAGTAATCACGGCCTGTAACGATAGCTTCAGGATTTTTCTTAATTTCTTCTGTAGCCAAATCACGGATGCTATCAAAGTAATGGTTGATTTTTTCATCCATCGCCGCTACTTCGTAGGCTTGATCCACAGAACCGTTGAGATAGAGATCTAGAGCTGCTTCAACGAAGTTTTTCACGTCGCGTCCCATCTTTTTAATTTCTTCTTCAACAGAAGGGATACGTTGCTCCCCCTTCATACGAATGGTCGCCTCAGCGATAGACACTGCATGATCTCCCATGCGTTCCACGTCTGACACTGCCTTGAGAACGGTCAAGACGGTACGAAGGTCTTGCGAAACAGGTTGTTGGAGGGCAATCATTTCAAATGATTTCTTTTCCAACTTCACTTCGTATTCATTTACTTCTGCATCGTCTTCGATGACTTCTTTTGCCAAATCACGGTCATGCGTAACAAAGGCACGCACTGTACGATTGATCTGCGAGAGCACTTCTTGTCCCATGGCATAGAACTGGTTATGCAATTTCTCCAAATCTTCTTCAAATTGAGATCGTAACATCATTCAACTCCTTATCCAAATTTTCCTGTAATATAATCTTCTGTTTCCTTGTTTTGTGGGTCTAGGAACATCTTCTTCGTATCGTTAAACTCGATCAAATCCCCATCTAGGAAAAATCCTGTTTTATCAGAGATACGTGAGGCTTGTTGCATCGAACGCGTTACCAAGAGCATGGTGTATTTATCTTTCAGACCATACAAGGTTTCCTCAATCTTACCTGCAGAAATAGGATCCAAAGCTGAAGTTGGTTCATCTAAGAGGATAATTTTCGGACTGGTTGCTAAGACACGAGCAACACAGACACGTTGTTGTTGTCCACCTGAGAGACCAATGGCCGAATCATGCAAACGATCCTTTACTTCATCCCAGATAGAAGCACGTTGCAAGGCCTTTTCTACTGCTTCATCAAGAACTTGCTTATCCTTAACCCCATTGATACGTAGACCATAGACAACATTTTCGTAGATAGACATAGGGAAAGGATTAGGCTGTTGAAAGACCATACCGATTTCCTTACGCAATTCAACCGTATCGGTGCGGGGACTATAGATATTGTGACCATTATAGACTACTGATCCAGTGGTTGTCACCTCAGGATTTAGATCGCCCATGCGGTTGATGGCTTTGAGCAGGGTAGACTTTCCTGATCCAGAAGGACCAATCAAGGCTGTTATTTCCTTAGGTTGGAAAGAAAGGGAAACACTATTCAAGGCCTTCTTTTTATTGTAATAAACGGACAGGTCTGACACCTGTAAAATCGCTTCTGACATACCGTTTCCTTTCTAACCAAAGTGTCCCGTTACATAGTCATTGGTTGACTGTAACTTAGCATTTTGGAAAATATTAGATGTCTTATCATACTCAATCAAATCACCCAAGTAGAAAAATCCTGTGTAGTCACTTGCACGCGCAGCCTGTTGCATACTGTGGGTAACGATGATGATGGTAAAGTCCTTCTTCAATTCGAACATGGTTTCTTCCAGTTGGGCTGTCGCAATCGGATCCAAGGCTGACGCCGGTTCATCCATCAAGAGGATATCTGGCTTGACAGAGATGGCGCGAGCGATACAGAGACGTTGCTGCTGACCTCCAGAAAGCATCAAGGCTGATTTGTGGAGGTCGTCTTTGACCTGGTCCCAAAGGGCAGCCTGTCTTAAAGAGGTTTCTACAATTTCATCAAGTACTTTCTTATCCTTAACACCTGCACGTTCATGAGCAAAAGTGATGTTGCGGTAAATAGACTTGGCAAATGGATTTGGACGTTGGAAGACCATTCCGATATGCTTGCGCATCTCATAGACATTGATTTCTGGACGGTTGACGTCAATCCCTCGGTAGAGGATTTGACCTGTGACCTTGGCAATATCAATGGTATCATTCATCCGATTGAGACTGCGAAGATAGGTAGATTTTCCTGATCCAGAAGGACCAATCAAGGCTGTAATTTTATTTTTTTCAAATTGCATATCGATGCCCTTGATGGATTCATTTTTACCATAGTAAACATGTAAATCCTTAGTAGAGAGGGCCACTTTTTCTTCAGGGAAAGTGATGATATGCTTTTCATCCCAGTTATATTTTGACATGGCTTCTCCTTTAGGCAGCGGTTAATTTCTTGTGTAAATAGCTTCCGAGTTTGCGAGCTCCAAAGTTAAAAATCAAGATAAAGATGAGGAGCACGGCGGCAGAACCAGCAGATACGATGGTAGCATCAGGAATGGTTCCTTCACTGTTGACCTTCCAAATGTGGACAGCCAAGGTTTCTGCTTGACGGAAGATTGAGATGGGACTGGTAACACTGAGGATATTCCAGTTAGACCAGTCAAGAGCTGGAGCGGATTGTCCTGCCGTATAGATAAGAGCGGCGGCCTCACCAAAGATACGGCCAGATGCCAAGACAACACCCGTTACAATACCTGGAAGGGCTTCTGGAATGACGACATGGACTACAGTCTCCCAACGAGAAATTCCAAGAGCCAAACCAGCCTCACGTTGCGTATGGTGAACGTGTTTTAAACTGTCCTCAACATTTCGAGTCATCTGAGGGAGGTTAAAGACCGTCAAGGCCAAGGCACCTGAAATGATTGAAAATCCATACTCAAACTGGACTACAAAGATCAAGTAACCAAAGAGACCCACAACGACTGATGGTAGAGAAGACAAAATCTCAATGCAGGTACGAATAAAATTGGTCACAGGTCCTTTTTTGGCATACTCAGCGAGGAAAACGCCAGCTCCCATAGACAGGGGAACAGAAATGATCAAGGTAATGACCAAAAGGAAGAAGGAATTGTAGAGCTGAATCCCTATACCCCCACCTGCTTGATAAGAGGAGGATTTCCCTGTCAAGAAAGACCAAGAGATATGCGGTAACCCTCTCACCAAGATATAGAGAATCAAGGATGCCAAGATGGCAACGATGATACCCGCGATGGTATAGAGGACAGCTGTTGCAAGTTTATCTAATTTCTTAGCGTGCATAGTTTTTCTTTCCTCTTTCTTTCGTAATCAATTTAATCACACTGTTAAAGGCCAAACTCATCAAGAGCAAGACTAAGGCCAGTGACCAGAGAACGTTATTATCAACCGTTCCCATGACGGTATTTCCGATACCCATAGTCAGTACAGATGTCAAGGTCGCAGCTGGTGTTGTTAACGAGGTTGGGATAACTGCTGAGTTTCCGACTACCATCTGAATAGCAAGGGCTTCACCGAAGGCACGCGCCATCCCAAAGACCACTGCAGTGAAAATACCTGAACGTGCCGCTTTCAAGGTCACACGCCAGATGGTTTGCCAACGAGTGGCTCCCATAGCTAAACTGGCTTCACGGTAATGACGAGGAACAGCACGCAAGCTGTCTGTTGTCATAAAGGTTACAGTTGGTAGGATCATGACAAAGAGAACGAAAATCCCTGACAAGATCCCAAAACCAGTTCCACCAAAGACGCTACGGACAAAAGGCACCACAACTTGCAAACCGATAAATCCATAGACGACTGAAGGAATCCCGACGAGAAGTTCAATGGCTGGTTGCAAGATTTTTGCACCCTTTGGTGATACTTCTGTCATAAAGACTGCAGCACCGATAGCAAAGGGTGTTGCGATGAGGGCTGATAAAATCGTCACAATAAAGGAGCCCAAAATCATCGGAAGGGCACCAAATTGTTTCCCTGAAGGATTCCAAGTTTGTCCAAAGAGGAAATCAAAGATGTTGACCCCATTGACAAAGAAGGTAGATAAGCCTTTTTGGGCTACAAAAATCAAAATCATGGCCACAATGATGACAATCAAAGAAAGGCAGGTGAAGGTCAAACCTTTACCAAACTTCTCAAGGCGAGAGTTCTTTGAAGGAGAGAGTAATTTTTTAGATAATTCTTCTTGATTCATTATTGACCTCCTTCTACTACTGTAACTGTACCTGAAGCATCCTTTTGGACTTTCATTTCATTGATAGAGATATAGCCCATGCCCTTAACAATTCCATTTTGGGCTTCATCTGAGAGGACGAAATTCAGGAATTCAGCAGCTAACTCATTTGGCTGACCAAGTGTGTACATATGTTCATAAGACCACAAAGGCCAGTTGTTGGTCGTTACATTTTCAGATGTAGGTTCATACCCATTCAGTTTCATACTTTTCACGGAGTCATCTACATAGGCAAAGGCTAGATAAGAAATGGCTCCAGGCGTTTGGGATACAATGGACTTGACCATCCCGTTAGAATCCTGTTCTTGGCTCTGCATTGCCGCTTGGCCATTCATAACGACCGTATCAAACGTCGCTCTTGAACCAGAACTTGCTGCTCGGTTGATGATTGAAATGGCCAGGTCTTTGCCCCCAACTTCTTTCCAGTTGGTCACTTCACCTGTAAAGATTTTGCGAAGTTGCTCGGTTGTGAGATTTTCAACATCCACTTCCTTGTTTATAATCACTGCAAGACCAGCCACTGCAACCTTGTGGTCTACCAGAGCTGAAGCATCGATTCCTTCTTTTTCCTCTGCAAAGACGTCAGAGTTCCCGATGTCAACTGCTCCAGACTGGACTTGAGATAGTCCTGTACCCGATCCACCACCTTGAACATTAACTGTTTTTCCGATGTTTCTAGAACCGAATTCATCTGCTGCCGCTTCGACAAGAGGCTGAAGAGCTGTTGAACCAACGGCTGTCATGGATTCTCCACGATCAATCCAGCTAGCACATCCTGCTAGAGAACCTGCCATCAAAAGAGCTGCAAGAGACATGACAAGCTTTTTTCTTTTTTTCACTGTTATTCTCCTTGAACATAATGATAAATGTTCTGATTTCTTCCGTTTGTCCTGATCATCCAATTATCATCAATGATTGTCCCACTTTATTTTATCTAATCATTCTTAGGAGCGGACAATTCCATCGTATAATATAAGTAATAATGAAAGACTATCAGAAAAAACTCATACTTCCACTATAACATAGAATAGGCTCTTTGACTAGCTTTTTCACCTGAATCTGAGCCCTTTTGGATAATAATTTTTCAAAACATTTCCCGTTACCTTGGCAAAGCCTAGTCCGTTTCCTTGAACCACAACTTGGTACCAGCCATTTGGTCGAGCTTCAGACAATTGAACAGTCTCACCAGCCACATATTTTACAAAGTCCTCATCATTGATTTCAACACTTTGTTTTAATTGGCTTGGTTTCAAGGCTAATCCCAGAGCAAAGCTTGGTTCAAAGCGTTTCTTTTTAAAAGTCCCCAGATGAAGTCCATTTCGGGCAATTTTGAGTTTTCCTAGATCAGGTAGCATCTCTGACAGGAGATAGAGCTGATCTCCAAAAGTTTGCAAGATACCAGTTAGATTGTCCCGCAAGTGTTTTTGGGCAAATTCTTGCCACAAATCCAGTTGTTCACGACTGAGATTGCTCTTGCTAGCCTTGAATTTAGGTGCTGGATTTTCTCCCTTAAACTGCAAGTGGGCAACAAACTGGCCTTCTCCCTTGAAATGATGAGGATACATCCGCGCCGTTTCAGGAAGATCAATTCCTGCTACCATACCATTCACATGCTCAACTGGAAGCAATTCAAATTCATAAGTATCCAGCAACCAGTGGACGATTTCTTCATTTTCCTCTGGTGCCCAAGTACAGGTCGAATAGACCAAACGACCACCTTCAGCAAGCATGGTCACTGCATCTTCTAAAATTTCCCTTTGGAGACTAGCGCATTGACTAGGATAATCAGTACTCCAATAATCCATGGCATCTGGCTGCTTACGAAACATGCCTTCACCCGAGCAAGGGGCATCAAGGACAATCACATCAAAGTAACCTTTAAAAACCTTGGCCAAGCGGTCAGCAGATTCATTAGTCACAACAACGTTTGTCGCTCCAAATCGCTCCATATTTTCCACTAAAATCTTAGCACGCTTGCTTGAAATTTCGTTGGAGACAAGGACTCCTTGATTAGCCAGATAAGCTGCTAGTTGAGTGGATTTTCCCCCTGGTGCTGCCGCCAAGTCCAAGACCTTCATGTCAGGTCTTGGTTGAGCTACCTGGGCCACCATTTGGGCTGCAGGCTCTTGCGAATAAACAAGACCTGTCACATGCTCTGGTGACTTCCCTGAGACCTTGCCATAATGTCCCCAAAGTGTATTTGGAATAGCATCAGCAAACGATAACTGACTTTCTTTTAAGGGATTGACCCGAAAAGCCGAAACTGCTTCTTGTTTAAAAGAGGCAAGAAAGTCTCTTGCCTCATCTTCTAGTATCATTTCATATTTTTCAACAAATCCTTCTGGAAATTGCATTTAGTTCTCTTTCCTTTCGTAGATATAAGACTGAATCTCTTCTTGCATCTCGATTGGCACCATCATGACAGGCTGACGCGTTTTAAAATCAGCGGGCTCACCCGATACCGTAAGAAGGCGATAACCCAGACTTTTCCCTAAGATACTGGCCGCAGCGTAATCCCATGGCTGCAGATAGGTAATATAAGTCAGAAGACGACCTGATAAAACCTTGGCAAAACTAATGGCCGCACTGCCGTAGACACGGACACCCAACGCTGCTCGACCCAAATCTGCCAAGCCCCACTCATTGCTTTCAAACATACCTGAGTTACCGGCAACTAAAAATTCTTGAAGAGGTTTCTTTTTAAAAGGCGGTAAGGGCTTATTATTGCGACAAGGAGAAAAGGCACCACCACCATGGTAACAATCACCTTTCATGACATCATAGATGATGCCAAATTCGCCCACACCATCCTCAAAATAAGCCAACATCACGGCAAAATCTTCCTGCTGGGCGACAAAGTTATTGGTACCGTCAATGGGATCAATCACCCAAACGGAACCTTGACCGACTGCAGCACGTAAACAGCCCTCTTCCGCGCAAATCAAATCCTCAGGATAAGTGGACTTGATCCGATCAACCAAGAGTTCCTGGACCTCCTTGTCCAAACGCGTCACCAAGTCTGTAGGGGAAGACTTGCGCTCAACCTGCAAATCTTCTTTCATGTGAGCCAAAATATAGGCAGCAGCTTCCTGAACAATCTGTTTGGCAAATTCAAATTTAGTTTCCAAGAGAAATCTTCCCTTCTCTTTTTTCTTTTGCTAATTGAACTGCATGATAGAAGGAATAACCGCTAGCCGTCTCAAATTCGCGACCTAGGCGCTTTTCTTCACTTTTGCTCGGGACAACAGACTTAAATTCCTTATAGGAATCTAACAGTTTTTTTGCTTCTACCTTATCTTCATAAGCAGCTTCAACATCATTAAAAAAAGAAAGCACTGAAGCAAGTTCTTCAGTGCTCCACGACAAATCTAGTGGGTAACTATACTGTTTGTTCATCTATCCTATACCAGCCCTCAATGTTGCTTCTTTCAATTCTTGTTTACGGTAACTACGAGGGAGAAAAGCACGAATCTCATCTTCATTAAAACCGATCTGCATGCGTTTGGTATCTATAATAATTGGGCGACGCAAAAGACTAGGATATTGCTCAATCAACTGAAGCAACTCCGATACCGAGATACTCTCTACATCAATATCCAATTTTTGAAAAATTTTTGAACGAGTTGAAATGATGTCATCAGTACCATTTTCGGTCAAGGAAAGAATATGTTGTAATTCTTTTCTTGTTAAAGGACTAGTCATAATATTATGCTCTTGAAAGGGCACTTTATGCGTCTCTAACCAAGCCTTTGCCTTACGACATGATGTACAACTCGGTGATAAAAATAGTGTAATCATGCTTTTCTCTTCTTTTATCTATACTTGCTATTTCTATTATACAAAAAAATAAAGCGCTTGACTAGGTATTTTTAGAAAAAAAGCCTATTTTTTCATAGAAAATAGACTGTTTTCTGCAAAAATCTCCTGCTTTGCAAGTTTATCTTTAGGATAACCTAATAATAAATAGGGAGTAGAGCAACTTCTCTCGTTTTTTATTAAAAATACAGAACTTTTTCCACTATTTCCTTGAAGCTTTAACAAAAAGGAAACCAAACATTCCTTCATACAAAGCAAAGAAAAGTAAAAAGGCATGGAGGAAGAAAGTCTCTGGCAAAATCCAAATAACGGGATCCTTTGCTGGATCAAAAAGCCAGGTATCGTCTCCCACAAAGAGAATCTGATGGAAAAGAGTAAAGAATTGCTCAAAACCAATCAACACTCCTACAAGGCCAATGATTAGAGGCAATAGTACTAGAGCTAGGATACTTTTACGATATAGGGGCAAAAAGCCTTTTTTTACAATCTTTCTAACAAAGAAATAGAAACTTGGAAGTGTCACTAGGGCAACTAGCTGAACCAAGTGGAAGAGATTCTTCACCACCGCAAAGTGATGTAGACCTGCCGCTGATGAACGAAAATCTGGCATCTCTAAGACCTGACTAAAGGGATTAGTCAGGTAATTCATCAAGATATGAAAATTGTACTGAATGGTTTCTGGCTTTAGATAGACTCGATCCTCTAAGTTCAGCCACTGAATCTCCATGGGATAGAAAACCCATGCCAGATAAATCGTCAGTAGGATAGACAGGGAGAGGAGAAAGAGCATACTTCCCCAAAAGGTTAGTTTAGTTTTCATCAAAATTCCACTCCGCAAGGCTAGACACCACATGAGTTGGTGCAATTGGTAGGTCAGCCACTTCTTCTGCCTTGGTAAAACCTGTCGTCACCAAGAGAGTTGGAATGCCATTGTCAATTCCTGCTCGGATATCTGTCAGGTAGTTATCCCCGACCATGAGCAATTCTTCTCTTTTCAAGCCCAAGTGCTCAACTGCCTTGTCCATGATAATCGCATTTGGTTTCCCGATATAAACTGGTTTGACCCGTGTTGCTACCTCAAGAAGTGTAATTAGTGAACCAGCACCAGGCAAAAGACCACGTTCCGTCGGGATATTGAGGTCTGGATTGGTTCCGATAAAGTGAGCACCCTTTTGGATAGCTAGGGTTGCTGTGGCAAATTTTTCATAGTCAACTTGCCAGTCCAGTCCAACGACCACATAGGCAGGATTTTCCTTGTCTTCCGCATAACCTGCAGCCTGGATAGCATCCTTGAGTCCTGCTTCTCCGATGACATAGACTGTCTTTTCCAATTCCAAGTCATTCATATAGTCGATGGTTGCCAAGGTTGCCGTGTAGACAGTTGATAAAGGCGTGTTGATATTAAAATTCTTAGCCAACATCTCTTGAACACTCTCAGGAGTTCGGGTTGTATTGTTGGTCACAAAGAGGTAGGGAATTTCTCTTTTTTGTAACTCATGGACAAAAGCCTCTCCTGTCGGAATTCGGTCTTTCCCCTTGTAAATGGTTCCATCTAAATCAATTAAATAACCTTTATAAGTCATATCGTCCTTTCTAATTGCCTTCAATTTCTTGCCAAGTAATCATAGCTTGGGCATTAATCTCGCCATCACTGATAATCTCATGCTTGCTTTCTAGTCCCTTGAGTTCATAAGCTGAAGCAATCATGCCACCCGGTCGCACTTCTTTGACATATTTGAGATTGATTTTCTTTGGAATATACTTGGTCAAAAAATCTGCTCCCATAACCTCAAAAATCCAATCCAGGTATTTACTGTTATTAACATGACCATTCATATCCAAGTCGTAAAAACGAACATGGTAGTCTTTACTGATCGGATCTTCTAGATTTGCATATTTTGGCCCGCGGATGAGTTTTTTATCAAATTCAGACTGGTAAGGCGCAACAATCTCCGGTTCGACAGCATGAACTTTCCGACTGTCCCTGTCCATGAGAACAAAGGTTGCTACCATGCGAATGATTTCTTTACCTGCTTCATCATAGATAGTGAAACGGCGGTAGCAAAAAAGACGATTGTAAGTCAATGCTTCTGTTTCAATCGTAATCTCCTCAGCAAAGCGAGGCAAGCGAACCACGTCAATCGCATAGTCTGTAATAATCCAGACTAGATTGTAGCGCTCCAACACGTCCTTGTCGCTAACTCCCAGTTCAATCGACTGCACACCTGATACCTGCAAGGAGAGCAAAATCACATCTGGAAGTTTGATATGACCGTTCATGTCCGCCATATCAAAAGGAATTTTCATTTTCATTTGATAAGTTAAGCCCATTGTTCTACTCCAAAATAAATCGTTCTGCTACAGTGTCTCCCAAGAAGAGACCTCTCTTTGTCATTCGGACACGATCACCGTCTATCTGCATAAGTCCTTGTTGAACCAAGTCTCTGATGATCTCGCCATAAAGTCTATCAAAGGACCGTCCAAATTTCTCCTCAAATCGCGCCATGGAAACCCCGGATTTTTTCCGGAGACCTAGGAACATTTCTTCTTCCATCTGCTCCCTTTGACTCAGGTGTTCTTCTGTAATCCGAGCATTTCCTGCCTCTACCGCATTGAGATAGTGGCGGATAGGACCGTGGTTTTTATAACGCACCCCGTTCACATAACCCGAAGCACCCGCACCGATACCATAATACTCGGCATTGTCCCAGTACATGAGATTGTGGCGACTTTCAAAGCCTGGCTTGGAGAAATTGGAAATCTCATAATGCTCAAAACCAGATCGCTCCAGTTCTGCGATGATGTACTCAAACATCTCCGCTTCCAGTTCCTCCTTGGGTAGGGGCAACTTCCCTCGTCGCATGCGGTTCATAAAGACCGTATGATTTTCCAAAATCAAGCTATAAAGACTCATATGAGGAATATCAAGCGAGATAGCCTTAGCCATATTTTCCTTGACCTGATCCATAGTTTGACCAGGTAGAGCGTAAATCAAATCGATGGAAATATTGTCAAAACCGACCAGTTTGAGGCGGTCGATATTTTCATAAATATCCTTCTCCAAGTGACTACGCCCGATCTTTTTCAGCATTTTATCATCAAAAGTCTGCACACCCAAGGAAACACGATTGACTGGCGACTGTTTCAAAACCGCAATCTTATCCGCGTCCAAGTCTCCTGGGTTTGCTTCAATCGTCAACTCTTCCAAGACAGACAAGTCTAGATTTTTAGTCAAGCCATCCAGGAGCACTTCTAATTGCGGAGCTGACAAAGCCGTTGGCGTCCCACCTCCAATGTAGAGAGTTCGCAACTTTTGGATATCATAAGAATGAAACTCTTCTAGCAGATGCTCCAGGTAACTATCTACTGGTTGATTCTTGATAAATACTTTTGAAAAGTCGCAATAATAACAAATCTGTGTGCAAAATGGAATATGCACGTAGGCGGACGTTGGTTTTTTCTGCATAGTATTTATTATACCACAAAGACAGGCTTGCAGATAAAAATCACCATCTCCCAAAACCAGAGATGGTGATACCTTATACTTCAGTAATATCGATGATGATTTCTTCTTGGTCTTCAGCAACGTCTGGAGTTGTTGACTGTTCTTGCCACTGCTCCTTGAGATTGTTAAAGGTTTCCTTTGACGCTTCTGTCGCTTGTCGAGCACAGTTTTTAGCTTGGTCAAGGACACTATCAAAAGTGATTTCACCAGATTCTACTTGTTCCTTTGTTTTCAGCACAAAGTCAGTTGCCTGTTCCTTCACTTCTGTTAGTTTTTCACAAACCTGCTCTCTAGCATATTCTGGATCTTCTCTCAAATCATCTAGAAAATCCTGAGCTTGACTACAAACTTGCTTACCCTTGTCACTGGTTAAGAACAAAGCAAGAGCAGCACCTGAAACTGTTCCTAAAAGGATAGAGGATAGTTTTCCCATAAGATTTCTCCTTTTTTATTTTTTGAAAAATTTACTTGCGACACGAAGAGCGGACAAGCCTGCACCTGTTTTGATGGTCTTTGAACCAGCAGATGAAGCTTTTTTGCCTAAAACACGCGCATGTTGGTTGAGATCAGATACTGACTCTGACAAGTCTGCCACCGCCGTAAAGAGTGGATCAATCGTCGCAACTTTGATATTGATATCGTCTGCTAACACATTGACCTTAACCAACAATTCATTGGTCTGATGCAAGGTAACGTTCACATCTGAGCTTAGCGTTTTGATGGTTTTCTCTGTTTCATCAATCATACGACCTGCTTTTTGAATCGTGATTGTCAAATAGACTAAACAGACAATCAAAGCAATCGCAACAAGTATATATGCAACTTCTAACATTTATTTTTCCTCCTCTGTATGATAGAAAGGTGCTTTCTTTCGATTTTGATAAAGTATGATAAAAATACCGAGTCCGATAAGGATAACTGATAACCATTGGGAAACTCGCAGACCAAAGAACATGAGGCTGTCTGTCCGCATTCCTTCGATAATCATACGACCAAAACCATACCAAATCAAGTAGAAAGCAGTGATATGACCACGTCTGATTCCCTTCAATTTTCGTCTAAAAATCAGAATCAAAGCAAATCCAATCAGATTCCAAACCGACTCATATAAGAAGGTCGGCTGACGGTAGCTACCATCAATGTACATCTGGTCACGAATGAAGCCCGGCAAATAATCCAAACTATCTACTGCTGCACCGTAGGCTTCTTGGTTAAAGAAGTTCCCCCAGCGCCCTAAACTCTGGGCAACCATGACGCTCGGTGCTGCAATATCTAAGAAATCCCAAGTATTAATCAGCTTTCTATCTGCAAAGATATAAAGGACAATAGCCCCTGCTATCAAACCTCCATAAATGGCCAAACCACCATTCCAAATGGCGATGATTTCACCTGGATTTTGCAGATAATAATCTAAGCGAAAGAGCACGTAGTATAGTCTAGCACCTAAAATAGCTACCGGAAAAGCAATCAGGATAAAATCCAAAATATCATCTGATAGAATTTTCTTTTTAGGAGCTTCTTTCATAGCAAGATAGACTGCCAGAACCAGACCAGCTACAATACACAAAGCATACCAACGAATAGCAAAGGGGCCAATTTCAAATGCGACTGGATTAATCATGTTTCACCTCATTTTGAGCGATTAGATTTGTCAAGCGTTCTTCAAATAAACGTGTCGCATCAAAGCCCATTTCTTTAGCGCGGTAGTTCATGGCAGCCGCCTCAATAACAACGGAGATATTGCGTCCTGTTTTTACTGGGATG
The DNA here is from genome assembly GCF_023109155.1 of Streptococcus oralis. Lineage (GTDB taxonomy): Bacteria > Bacillota > Bacilli > Lactobacillales > Streptococcaceae > Streptococcus > Streptococcus oralis_BZ. The sequence continues at coordinate 465,275 of NZ_JALDUA010000002.1, forward strand.
CGGATACGCGGAATCGTTACACCAGAAACTTCGAGTTCTTCGGCATTGTTTCCAAGACGATCAAAGGTCTTATGTGTATCATAATTTTCCAAATAAACTGCTAGCTGAACTTGTGAAGAATCTTTTACAGCACTCGCACCATAAAGACTCATGATATCGATAATCCCAACTCCACGAATCTCAAGCAAATGCTTCAAGATTTCAGCAGGTTCGCCCCAAAGAGTCATCTCATCCTTAGAATAAATATCTACACGATCGTCTGCTACTAGACGGTGTCCACGCTTCACAAGCTCAAGACCTGTCTCACTCTTACCGATACCGCTATCTCCTTGGATCAAGACACCCATGCCATAGATATCCATCAAGACACCATGCACGCTAGTACGTTTAGCCAAACGGGAATCAAGGTAGCTAGAAAGTTCTCCAGATAAACGACTGGTTGCTGTTCGACTGGTTAAAATCGCAATCTTGCATTCTCTAGCAGCCCTCAACATTTCCTCTGGCACTACCAGACCACGAGCCACGATAACAGCAGGTGTTTCAGGTAGAAACATTTTCTTCAAAACTTGATAACGGTTCTGGGCAGGCATGGCAACTAAATAGGACCACTCCTTCATCCCTAACAGCTGAATCCGTTCTGGTGTATAGTAATCAAAATAGCCCGTCATTTCAAGACCAGGTCTCATAATGTCCGCAGTATTGATTTCTTTTTCAAGTAATTCGCCTTCACCATAGACAATATCTAGTCTGAGTTTTTCAATGACATCTCTTACTAAAACCGACATAATTTCCTCCTTCAATCGAGTTCTCCCTACTATTATATCAGATTGTAGTTGGAAGTTTCCTTTTTTTGCAGGATTTACAGTATTTATTTGATGTTTCTTGGGGAAAGATTTGGCTAGGAAGTCTTTTCGTACTCCTTCAAATTAACCGAGACAAATCTACTGCAAATCGGTCAACATCTATCACCAAATCCCTTCCAGATTTTGCTAAGTAAATCCTTGGAAGACCTTTTGTTAATATTCTATTTGCATCAGCCATATCTTGAGGATAGGTATAGAACTGTTGACCTTTTGGGAACTGATTTTGGACTTGCCATTCTTCAAACTCCTTCAAAAAAGTCTTATGAGATGGCATACTGACTTCTTCGAACAAGGAATGGTCAAAAAATCGTACCAAACGATATAGACCATGAATCTCATCCGCAAAGCACTTATCAATCTTTTCATAGGGGTAACCTCGCCTCTGATAAGCTTGACATAAGTTTTGTAAGGACTCACTTAATGCAACTGCATCTTTTCTTGCCAAACTTATAAAATACCGAACAGAAAATTCTTCCATGCCAGTTCGTTTTTTCTTCCCTAAAAACTGTTGTGCACGCAAGAGAGACTCGGATAATCTTTCTTCATCTTGATAATAAAGAGCGTATAAAAGATTCATCACATTTTCTGGATAATAGGTTCCTTTCAACAAGGGTAAATCTTTGGGGATGAATGATGGAATGGCTGAAAAATCGTTACAAGCAAAAGAGGTAAACAAGCCTTTCAAAATTCCATCTGTGTAGATAGTTCCACTTGCCAACAAACCGCCTCTCAGCAGCTCGGTTCTTCCTGTTTGCCATAGAGCGTTGTTTAACTGCTTATAATCCCCATCTAAAAACGCCGCATAATAGGCAAAATATTGAATATCATCTAGCAATAAGCTACTGTACAATTTTACTCTTAAAACCTTGTCAGACAATACTTTTGAATCGGTCAAATACTTTTCAAAAATTCTTTGGTTTGACTCTTCAAATTCCTTCCAATCTATCGGATCAGCACAATAACCCCAATCTTCCAAGTGATTTTCACGCATCTTTTGATATTCTTTTATATACTCTCTCATAACAATTTCTTCCTCTAAACATTGTGCAAAAAAAGACTAGACAAGTCTAGCCTTTCATTTCAAATTAGAATTTTTTACGTTTACGAGCTGCTTCTGATTTACGTTTACGTTTTACAGAAGGTTTTTCATAGAATTCACGTTTGCGTGTTTCTTGAAGAGTACCAGCTTTAGTAACCGCACGTTTGAAACGACGAAGTGCATCGTCAAGAGATTCATTCTTACGTACTACTGTTTTAGACATTTTTTTCACTCCCTTCAAGTTCAAGATCTATTTCATTTTACACGCAAAATGAATATTTGTCAAGGGAAAACCTACATTTATTCCGATTTTCCGATTCAATAATTACTTTCTTGCCTATACTTTATCAAATCCACCAATTTTTACATCAAATCATACAACTTTGTTACTGCTTGTTCAAAAGGTTCAATATATTCCCAATATTCATCAGGAAGATTCGAAATCTTACTCAAGTCATTGCTGTCAAAATGATATACCAGATGACGAAGAATTTGATTTTCAATAAAATGCAAATCCCTCATCTGATCTATACTAATAGAATCGAGCTTTTCTACGTAGCGACATAAATCAGCTAGCGACTGCGAATCAAATACTTTTTCCTCGTGTAAATAATAGAGAAAGCTTTTGTTTTCAGCTTTTTTATTATCTTCTATCAAATTCCTATTCTTCGTATTCATTCCGATCCCTCCTGTAAAAGATTTTAAAAAAGCTACTTTTTAACAAATCCTTTACTAATTTTATAAAAGATCCACGCTCCCTTTCTTTGACTAGTTACGAGCTCAAATCCTACTGATAACAAGAATCGTCTAAATGCTTCTTCGCTTTGGACCTCTGGTAAAAAGTAAGACAACTTGTTATATTCACAAGCCAGTAAGAGCATCCCGTCTGATTTGAGTATTCTTCGAAGTTCCATAAAAGAAGCCTCTAGGTCCCTCCAATGAAAATGAGTTTGAAAGGCTGTGATTAAATCAACACTTTCATCAGAAAATCCTGTCTCACTAACATCTCTTCGTTCAAAATTTAGATTAGTCATCTCTATCTGTTTGGCTTGAGCTATTGCAGTATCTGAAATATCGATTCCAGTTATGGTACTTTGCGGAAAAGTTTCTTTCAGTAGGATGGTTGAACGACCATTTCCAACTCCCACATCTAAGATTACAGGGTAAAATGTCCTATCCAGATGACGAATTGCCCATACAAACATGGGGAGGTAGGCTCTATTCCACAATTTCATCATTCGTTTTCCTAGAAAGCCCGAAGGGTTCTTTGATTGCTGAATTAAGCGACTAAATAGTAACATTAAAAGTAAAAAACAAATAAAACCAATTATATAAATCAAAATCGATCCTCCTCGTATAGCTATATTATACCACTTTAGTAAAATTGTGAATAATTGATGCAAAATAATTAAACGATTTTTAAACCAATTACCAAAAAGAGAGAACCATTTGGTTCTCTCTTTCTGTTAGACTGACATCTTCTTAGATAGTAATGAATGTAATCATTTCAATCAAGTATCTAAAACAACTTACTTGATGACTTTCTCCACTAATTATTCTTCCTCAGATTTTTTTCTTTGAGCTAGAGAAATTAATCCCATACCTGATAAAGCAGCCAATAGACCAGCTGTCAAGTGAGATGTCTCCTCAGAACCCGTATTTGGAAGAGTTTTAGCAGTTCTTTCTTCTGTAATACCTTGTTGTTCTGGATTTTCAACTACAGGAAGTTCTACTACGGTTGGAGTATAGAATCCTAAAATGATATTTCCATTGCGATCTTTACGGATCACTTTCACACCTTTGGCTTGTCCTACAAAGTCTGCCTCAGGGGTGAAGGTGACGGTGCCATCTGGTGAGATTACATAAGTTCCTTCACCTGGAACGACTTTTTCAGTTGTTCCATCTTCAAAGGTTGGCGGAACTGTCAGATCGACATCACCTGTAAAGTTTGGTTTACCAGTCTGAGTTTGACCTTTAAGACCTTCTGATGTCGCATCACTCACTTGTGTTTGTCCAAGGACAGTTGGCGTATAATGAGCAATAACTACATTTCCATACATATCCAAACGTTTCACAACCAATCCTTTAGCTGTACCAACAAAGTCTGGTTCTGGAGTAAAGGTAATCTTACCATCTTTATCAATTGTATAGCTTCCTTCACCTGGAACAACCATAGTCGTGCTACCATCCTCAAATGTTGGTGGAACAGTCGAATCAATATGTCCTTCAAACACTGGTGTTGCCACTTGTGGTTGGCCTTTTGCTCCTGTAGAAGCCGTGTCATGACCAGTAGACGGATCTACAACTGTTGGACGATAAGTCGCAGTAACTGAGGTACCATTCTTATCCTTACGGACAATCGCTACGCCGGTCCCTTTTCCTACAAAATTAGCTTCTGGAGTGAAGGTGACGGTGCCATCTGGTGAGATTGCGTAAGTTCCTTCACCTGGAATCACTTTTTCAGTTGAGCCATCTTCAAAGGTTGGTACCACAGTTTCATCAATTGGAACCAGTGGATCGCCACCTTGGAAGGTTGGAGTACCTGTTTGTACAAGTCCCTTAATATTTTCAGAGGAAGCATCCTTACCAATTGGTGTTACTTTCGTATACTCTGGACTATAAGTCGCAGTGACTGGGGTACCGTTCTTATCCACACGTTTCACTGTAACTGGATCTGGGTTTCCGACAAACTGCTTGTCTGGAGTGAAGGTTACTGTGCCGTCTGGTGCAATCGTGTAAGTTCCTTGTCCTGGAATAGACTTCTCTTTGCTTCCATCTGCGAAGGTTGGCTCGACCGTTTCATCGATTGGAACCAGTGGATCACCACCTTGGAAAGTTGGAGTGCCTGTTTGTGGAAGGCCTTGAGGACCTGTGCTAGTTGCACCAGTTCCTATAGGAGTGACCTTAGTGAATTCTGGACTGTAAGTTGCAGTGACTGGAGTGCCGTTCTTATCCACGCGTTTCACGGTGACTGGATCTGGTTTGCCTACAAACTGTTTGTCTGGAGTGAAGGTCACTGTTCCGTCTGGTGCAATCGTGTAGGTTCCTTGTCCTGGAATGGTCTTCTCTTTGCTTCCATCTTCGAAGGTTGGCTCGACCGTTTCATCAATTGGAACCAGTGGATCACCACCTTGGAAAGTTGGAGTGCCTGTTTGTGGAAGGCCTTGAGGACCTGTGCTAGTTGCACCAGTTCCTGTTGGGGTCACTTTCGTAAACTCTGGACTGTAGGTCGCAGTAACTGGAGTGCCATTCTTATC